>WQZC01000225.1 GCA_009780925.1 Actinomycetes bacterium
ACTCGGCCAACGACCGGAACACCCGAATGAAAGTCTCCTGCGTCAGGTCCTCGGCGTCCGCCCGGTTCCCGGACAGGCGATAGGCCAGCCGGTACACCCGATCCGCGTGCTCGCGCACCACCTCATCCCACGACGGCGGCACCCACACCGGGGCGACCGCCTGGGCCGAGCTGCCCACATCTGTCACGTCACACTCACCTCAACCATGGTGGCAACCGTCTGGCACACACAACACCAGCCCGGCGTTATCTTTCCGTAATGCGCCTCAGCGGTCGCTCACAATCCGTCGCGCCGCCGCGCGCCCCGCGGCCGACCTCCGGGTGCTGTCATCGACCGGCGGCGGGTGCCGCCCGGCACCGGAATACGCTGCCAGCCATGGCTTTCGACGTGATGATCGGCACCACCAGCCTGAACTTCGTGGAGAACTGGCTGACCGAGGACGAGCCGTTGCGCGTGGCGCGCGAGCACGCCGACGAGCTAGGCACCTGCCCGCCGGTCGGATCCGGCACCGGGGCGACGCTGCGCCTGCTCGCTGCCGCCGTCGGAGCCCGGACCGCGGTCGAGGTGGGCACCGGCACCGGCACCTCCGGGATCTGGCTGCTGCGCGGAATGCGGCCGGACGGGGTGCTCACCACCATCGATCTGGAGCTTGAGCACCAGCGGCTGGCCAGGGAGGCGTTCACGGCGGCCGGTCTGCCACCGAACCGGTATCGCTTGATCAACGGCTCCGCGCATGACGTGCTGCCCAGGCTCACCGACGGCGCCTACGACATGGTGTTCATCGACGCGGAAAAGACCGGCTACTCGGACTACCTCGCGCACGCGGTCCGGCTGGCGCGCCACGGTGGCGTCATCGCCTTCGACAACGCCCTGCGCGGCGACCAGGTCGCCAACCTGGCCAATCGGAACCCGTCGAACGTGGCCGTGCGCGAGGTGATCCGCGCGGTGCGCGACGACGAGCGGCTGCTGCCCGCCTTGCTGCCGGTCGGCGACGGCATGCTGGCCGCCGTCAAGCGGTAACCCGCGATGACTGCGGAACAAGCCCCGGGCGGATTGGGCGAGCCTGGCCGCCCGAGCGAGCCGGACATGCTGCCCGCGCCGGGCGAGCCCCGGCCGGACCGGACCTCCACAAACCTGTTGCGCCTCGGCCGCGACCCCGGCACGGGCCGGATCCGGCACGGTTCAGCGCTGGACATCGGGTTGCGCGCCGGCCTGTTCGCCGACCTGGCGTTGGCCGGCGGGGTGGTCTCGGTGAACGGCGCGCCGCGCGCGGTGGACATCGGCCCGACCGGCGACCGGTTCGCGGACGCGGTCCGCGCCGCCGTCGCGGCCCGTCCCGGGGTGGCCTGGCCGCGCTGGTACCGGCACGTGCACACCGACCGCACCGCGATGATCAATGAGCTGCTGACCCAGCAGCGGTGGACCAAGCGGCCCGGGCTGCTCGCCCGCTACGACGACGCCGACCAAGCCGGGGCCATTGAGCTGGGCGAGCGCGCCGCCTCCGTGGCCGCGATTCGGCGCGAGCCGCGCGACGCCCGAGAGGTGGCGCTGGCGATCCTCTCGGTGCTGTGCGGGACCCAGGGCGGGCTGCCCCGTCCGCGCGCGATGAAGGACGAGCTGCGACCGCTGCTGGACGACGTCGGCGATCCGGACGATCCCGAGGACCCGGTCCGGCGCACCGTGCAGCACGCGCTGTTCTCCGCCGCCTCGACGATCCGGCGGGTGCGACGCGGCGGCGGCCCGTCCAAGCGGCCGCTGTCGCGAACGATCGAGTGAGCGATCGCACCCTGCGGCCCGCTAACGCCGGTGCGTCAGCCTAGAAACTGCGCGAGGTTGGTCGGTTCAAGTTTCGCGGGAACGAGCCTCCTCCGACCACCCGTCCGTGTGCCATACTTGCCGAGTGCCGGAACCTTTTGCTTATTGTGTAACTGTCTCATCCAAACATGTTCTTCCAGCTTTGATGCTAATGCGAACGCTGCGCCAGGTATCTGACGCGCCAGTCACAATGGTGGGGAATGTTGCTTCAAGTGACGTCGCTCGTCTGAGAGCTACAGGGGCCACCTATGTCGACGAACGCGACGTAGACTTGCGAGGGCGTTTCCCTGATCCGCAGTGGCAGAAGAAATATCGCGAAGTCGGTTGGTATCGACAGATGTTCCTTCGATTGTCCATTGACCGGTTCATGGATGCCCAGCATGTCGGCATTCTCGACAGCGAGGTATTCGTTTTCGACAACTGGGACGAATCACGATTCTTCTCCCAAGGACGACTTAAGAGCCTCGGTTGGGTCCCCACCGTCCGCAAGCCGGAGTGGGATTACCGAATGTATCGGGGAGCCGCCTACCTGCTTCAGGGTCTGCCCGGCTGCGAGCACGCGATGGAGTACGCATCCTCAGACCGATTCCGCCGCCATATTTCAGGAGTTGTCCTGTTCTCGAGTGAGAACTTGGCGCACCTTTGGTATCGCCTCGAGAAGGAGACCGATCTATCTCGGACCATACACAATCTGTTCAACGAGGAACCAGAGCTAGCGTTCAGTGATCACGATTTCTATGGTATCGCGGCTGACCTCGGCGTGTTCGACCAGACTGATCCGCCAGCCATTGTCACGGAGCTCCTCGGCTGGTACGACCGGCATCCCGATCCGGCTTTCGAACCGTTCCGTGGCGATGCGATGTGGAGCATGTGCCAAACATACGCGGAGCACGCGAACGCCGACTCCTATCTGGCTTATGCGCAGCGCACAGCCGCATCGCTCGAGCGCGCGTTGCCTGAAATCCCGTATTGGAACCCGGGCGACCGCGCGCTTCTGGACCCGATTGGCGACACCAAGGGCACCGGATACTTCGCAGCCTACCGCCGCCAGCTCGACCATACTTTCAGAAAGCGGTACACAACCATGCGCCGGGCGCTCGACGAATTGCATGCCCGGCACCCTGATAATGCCACAATTATTGAAGTTGGGACTCTTCGCGATAATAACGTTGGTGGCGGTCACTCGACTTTCAAGTTCGGAGAGTATCTGGCTCAATTTGGTGGCATTTTGCACTCTGTTGATATTTCAGCCAAGGCAGTGGAGTTCTCTCAGCGAGCAAGCGCCGATTATCTTCCCTGGATCGAGCATCATGTCGCAGATTCAAGCGAGTTCATTACCGGCTTTCAAGGAACGATTGACCTGCTCTATCTTGATGGGCTCGATGCTCTGCCCGGGCACGAAGCGGAAGCATCGGCCAAACAGCTGGACGAGATCAGGAAGGCCTATCCTCGGCTCTCCGATCGTGCGGTAGTCTTGCTTGATGATGCGGCTTTGCCGGGCGAAGGCAAGACGTTCCATTCTTCTCGCCTATTGCCACGCCTAGGCTTCGTTCGTGTCGCTGATGATTATCAGCGATTGTACGTGCGCAGTCCTTTCCGGTCATGGGTGCGGCGCACGATTGGACGGTTGTCTGGACGAACCCCTCGCCTTAGACGAGCCATCCAGAAACTCGTCGACGGGCGCTGATGGACCGTGACCCATCAGGCGGGTTGTAGACCGAGAAGCAGGCACGCCGACGTCGTCTCAGCATCTCCTGAGGCCGCGATGGGGCAAGGGAGTTCGAGCGCGTGCGAGTGACGGTGTTGGCCGGCGGGATCGGTGGCGCCCGCTTCCTGCGCGGGGTCCGCGCCGCCGGGTTGGGGGAGATCGTCGCGATCGTCAACACCGGCGACGACATCACGTTGCACGGGCTGCGAGTCTGTCCGGACCTCGACTCGGTGATGTACACCCTCGGCGAGGCGCACGACGGCGCCCGCGGTTGGGGGCGGCGCGGTGAATCGTGGCGGGTCGGCGAGGAGCTCGCCGCCTACGGCATCGGGCCGGGCTGGTTCGGTCTGGGGGATCTGGACCTGGCGACCCATCTGGTGCGCACCGAGCTGCTCGGCGCCGGCTACCCGCTCTCCGAGGTGACCGCGGCGCTGGGCCAGCGCTGGCCGCTGGGGGCGCGGCTGCTGCCGATGACCGACCAGCGCTGCGAGACCCATGTGATCGTGCCGGCTGCCGCCAGCGAGTCCGAGGGACGGAACTCGCCGCGCGGACCAGGCGCACCCGCCGCGCCCTCCTTGTTTGACGCCTCGGGCGACCGCGCCGCGTCCAGCGCGCCCGTCCCGCCCAGGGATCCCGCCGCGCTCGCCGACCCCGATGCTCGCGCCGCGCGCCGGGCGATCCACTTCCAGGAGTGGTGGGTGCGCCACCGCGCCGCGCTGCCCGCGTCCGCATTCGTCCAGGTCGGAGTGGCGGACGCCAAGCCGGCGCCCGGCGTGCTGGAGGCGATCGCGACGGCGGACCTGGTGCTGCTCGCGCCGAGCAACCCGGTGGTCAGCATCGGCACCATCCTCGGCGTGCCCGGGATCCGCGA
>WQZC01000226.1 GCA_009780925.1 Actinomycetes bacterium
CTAACACGTCAACAACGAACGCACACGTAGGAGATACGGATTCGGTCAGCTGCGGACTCCTCCCCAGCAGACCAAGCCGTGCACACCGGGGGCCTCCGTCAAAACGCCACAGGAGGCTTGATTGTTCCGCTCGAGGAGCCGGACGTACCGTCGGTCCGTTTCGGCCGTCTGGATAGGGATCGTCTGCGCCGTCGCGATCGCGGCCGGCGTGTTCATCTACATGAACATGGACGGAAACAACCAGGCCGGCGGCGCTGGTAAGGCGAACGCCACCGGCGCCGCTGGCGCCGGCGCCGACGCGCTCTCCGGGTTCCCCAAGGACGAAGTGCCGCTGGTGGCGGGAGCCGTGGCCGAGTCGAGCCACGCCGGCATCACCTGGAACGTGAGCGTGAAGGTCAGCGACGAGAGCGCGCAGCAGCGCGCCTTGGACGCGTTGACCGGCAAGGGCTTCCAGATCATCGGCCAGAGCAAGACCTCCGCCGGCACCGTTTACGCGCTGGCGTCCAACAACTACTCGGTCCGACTTGGCCTGACCAAGACCACCGACGGTTTCACCATCGACTACGGCGTGGCCAAGCGGGCTGTCCCGGCCCAAACCGAGGCGCCGGCCAGCGCCGCGGCCGGCACCACCACGCCAACTAGCACGACCACCCAGGCAAACGCCCAGCCCCATCAGAGTGTGACGAAGTGAGCACCGGTATGAAAAACCACCTGTCCCTCAAGTCATTCACCCGCTTCGGCACGACCGCCCGGAGGCTGGTCGCGGCCTGTGTGATCGGAGCGCTGGCGGTCGCCGTGCTTTATGTGACCGGTGTGGTCGGCGGCTCCAAGCCCGCGAAGGCGGACAACGGGGTGACAACGCCGATCGCGCACCCGTTTGGCGCCAACTATGTGTACCCGTACGCGGGGACCGAGACGTTGGACGGGCCGTTCACGTACAACGAGAACTGGTTGTATGAGAACGCGACGGGTAGCTACAACGGCTACTTCGACAGCTACGACGCCGACGGGAATCTGACCGCGGGCACCGCCACGAGACTGACCACCACCACAGTGGGCACCGGCAGCGGTCAGGGCGGTGACTCGACCACCACGCTGGCGGTTGACTCGGGTGGGCTGCAGGGGCGCCCGAAGGTGTTCTACAACTGGGGTTGGGCGTCGACGCCGAATGCGACCGCAGCCGAGATCGGTGGCTCGTTCCCGTCGAACTATGTGGCCGGGCAGTACACGACCATGTGGGCGTACCCGGCGCAGGACCCGGGTGACACCACTGGCGCCAAACCGAGTCAGGTGTACTTCATCCCGGACCCGGACAACCTGGGCGCCGGCACTCCCTACACGAACTACTGGTCCGGTGGCGAGGTTGATCAGAACACCGGCCGGATCTACTTCTCCGGTGGCGAGGGTTCCAACATTCGAACCACCTTCGAGATGCTGATCTTCGACCCGGCGACCGGGAATCTGAACCCATCCGGGTTGATCCAGCCGGCGACGGCAACCGATCAGGCCATCTTCTCCAGTCGCGGCCAGGTGGCCAGCGACATGGTGGTTGACGCGGCGGGCAACGCCTACATCGTCGTGCAGGGCACGAACGCGGTGAACCCCTCCACTGGCGCCACGCAGAACACCGACTGGCTGGTTAAGGTGACCCCGGGCACGCCAGCGACCGGCGGCAACGTCGGGTCCACCACGTATCCGGTGGGCGGTGTGACATCGGCGCAGGCCGCGGCGTCCAGCGGTTGGACCTACAGCGCGGTGACCCCGTTGTGGGACTACAACGGTAGCGGTCCCACCGCGATGTTGTACAACGCGTGGGGCATGGGTTTCTTGAACGGGAAACTGTACGCGAACTTCGCCACCCCGGGCTACCCCTATGTTTCGGTGATCAACACGTTGACCGGCGCGGTCACCCGGCTTTCCGGCACGGTGGCCCCGCAGCCGCAGGACTACGGTTCCCCGCAGTCGGCTGCCGTGCTCAATGGCACCGTCTACAACGACGAGAACGGCAACGGCCAGGTCGACGGGTCGGAGGCGGGCTACGCCGGGCTGACCGTGCAGTTGTATGACAGCACTGGCACGGTTGTCGGTCAGCAGATCACCAACTCCCTGGGCCAGTACTCGTTCTTGTTGCCGGGCGGGTCGGGCACCTCTGACTACTATGCGCGGGTTGTGCAGCCGCAGGTGAACGGCGCCAACGCGGTGCAGACATTTGCCGCGGTGTCCAGCCTCAACGGCTACAACCCAGGGACCCTCATGTCCCGCGGGGGTGCCGACTCGACCCCGGGCCGGCCGGCCACGCCGTATGTTGACCCCGCCGCCAAGGCGCTGGGCGGCGTCCAGGATCTGAGCCAGGTCGCCGCGTACACCAAAGTCACGGTGACCACCAGCTACGACATAACCACGGCGGACTTCGGTGTGAGCTCGCAGGGCTCCTACGGCGACGCGTCCCCGACCTACAAATCGACGATCGCCCAAAACGGCCCGCAACACGTCGAAGGCCCCACCGGGCCGAACGTCTGGCTCGGCGACACCGACGGCTCCTACCCGGACGGCAACAACCTCAACAACCACGCCTCCGACGATGGCGTGACGCTGTCCGTCGCCGGGCAACCGGCGCAGGTGAACGGCCAGATCCTCGCCGTCGGCAAGAATTACGAATTCGACTACACGGTGAACGGCTCCAAGGCCTCCGGCGCCAACGTGCTGGCCTGGCTCGGCACCACCAACGGCACCACCTTCCCGGCGACCGCGAGCGCCACGGGCAGCGCCGGCGCGTTGCGCGTTTCGGTGCCGACCACCCCGGCGCCCAGCGGTGGGCTGTCGAACGTCTACCTGCGGGTGAACGCCACCACCAACCCCGCCGTCACCGCGCCGGACAACACCGGCGGCCAGTACGCGCCGACGTTTGGTTCGACGGCGTCGAACACCCAGACGTGGACCAGTGATGGTGAGACCGAGGACTACAACGTCGCCATCGCCAACGCGGTGGTGCGCTTGACGGTGCAGACCGACAGCGCCGGGACTTACACCTACACCCTGAGCAACGTCAACAACGCCTCTCCGTCCAGCACCAGCGACCAGCTCGGCTTCACCTCGCCCGGCATCGCGGCCTCGAACATCGCGCACGCGGTGACCACCACCGGCTCCGACGTCCAGGTCGTGGGCGCGGTGCCCGCCGGCCTGACGCTGCGCTCGGCGACCCTGCTGGACACGGCCACCGGTGGCGTGCTGGGCACGATCACGGCGCCCGCTACCGGCCCGGTCGTCATCCCCGGCAGCTACCTGGCCGCCGGCGCCGATGTCACCGTCAAGCTGGTCTACGGCAAGCAGCCGTCCGCGCCGGATTCGACGTTGGCGATCACCAACAGCCCGGCCCCGGCCGATGGGGCCACCCCGGCGGTGGCGACGGTCACGGTCAAGGCCAGTGACGGGACGCTGCTGCTCGGTCAGACGGTGAAGATCACCGCTCCGTCCGACGTGACCGTGGGCAGTGTCACGGACAACGGCGACGGCACCTATTCGGCCGATCTGACGTCCACTAGGGCGGGCACTTACGCGATCGCCGCGACGGCGGAGATCAATGGCGTGGACACCCCGGTGCACAACTCGCCGCAGAACGCGACCTTCCAGGCCACCAACGCGGTGGCGGAGAAGTCGAGTTTCTCGGTGGATCCGGCCAGCAAGACCGCGAATGGCACTGACACACTGCCGGTCACGGTGAAGACGAACGACATTTCGGGCAACCCGACGGCGGGCACCATGGTGCTGACCATCACCGCCTCGGCTACCGATCCGACGCAGCCGCAGTTCGTCGGCCATGACGCCGGCAAGCCGCAACAGATCACCGTGACGACTGATGACACTGCCACCGCGACGGTGTCGATCACTTCCACGAAGGAAGGGACGTACCAGGTCAGCGCCGCGCTCGGCGGCGACCCGGTGCCGCTGGCGGCCGCGCCGAACAACAACGACCTCGCGAAGTTCGTCCCTGGCCCGCCGGATATCACCGCGCCGACGACGACGTGGGTGGTCAGCCCAGTCAATGGCGATGTCAACGCCGATGGGTCCAGCGCGTTCACGGGCGTGGTGACGGTCACCGACAAGGACGGCAACGCCTATGAGGGCGCGACGGTCCAGGTCGACGTGCCGGCCAATGTCATCGCGACCAACTGCGCCGGCGGGATCCTCACCCCGGCTTCGGGCCGGGTGACGCTGGCGACCACGGACGCCAATGGCAAGTCGCAGGTGTGCTACACCTCGACCACGGCGGGCAAGAGCATGGTTGATGCCTATCTGGTCGCGCCGGCCCCGGGTGGTCAGATCGGCACCAACCAGCAGTTGTCGTTCATCTCGATGGACGCCGACCCAGCGCATTCGTC
>WQZC01000227.1 GCA_009780925.1 Actinomycetes bacterium
GAACCCCCGCGCGGCCAGCGCCTCGGCCAACTCGCCGCGCACCCTCGGCAGCACCCCCGGGTCGCCGAACACCGCGGTGCCGATCTGCACCGCCGACGCCCCGGCCAGCACGAATTGCAGCGCGTCCAACCCACTGCGGATCCCGCCCACCCCGATGATCGGCAGCGCCGGGAACGCCTCGTGGACCTGCCACACACAGCGCACCGCCACCGGCCGGATCGCCGGCCCGGACAGCCCGCCGGTGCGCACCGCCAGCCGCGGCGCCATCGTCTCGGTGTCGATGACCATGCCCAACAGGGTGTTGATCAGCACCAAGCCGTCCGCGCCCGCGTCAGCGCAGGACCGCGCGATCGCCACAATGTCGGTCACATCCGGGGACAGTTTGGCGAACACCGGCTGGCCCGGGCCGGCGGCCTCGCGCACCGCGCCGAGCACCTCCGCCGAGGCCGTCGCGTCACAGGCGAACACCTGGCCGCGGCTTTTCACGTTGGGGCAGGAGATGTTCACCTCCAACGCCACCACCGCCGGATGCCCGGACAGCCGACGGGCCAGCTCGGCGTACTCCTCGGCCCGCCCGCCGGCGATCGAAACGATCACCCGCGCCCCCCGCCGCGCCAGCCAGTCCAGGTCGTGGTCGATGAACTCGTCGATGCCCGGCCCCTGCAACCCGATGGAGTTCAACATCCCGCTCGGCGTTTCGGCCATCCGTGGCGTGGGCCGCCCGGACCGCGCCCGCATCATGATCGACTTGGTGACCACCGCGCCAAGCGCGGCGATGTCGAAGAACTGGTCCAGCTCGCGCCCCGCCCCCGCGCACCCGGACGCGGTGAGCACCGGGTTGGGCAGCGTGAGCGAGCCCAGCCGGGCGGTCATGTCCACCATCAGTGCCCCCGCATCGCGTCCGCGCCGACCAGGTCGTCGGGCACCGTGCCGATGTCCGCCCAACGGACCCGGGCGGGGTCGAACACCGGCCCGTCCACGCAGCAGCGCACGAACCGCGACGCGCCGTCGTCGCCGCGCACCGGCAGCACGCAGCTCATGCACACCCCGATGCCACAGGCCATCACCGCCTCCACCGCGACCTGGGCGTGGATCGCGTGCCGCGCGGCGATCTCCCCGACCGCGCGCAGCATCGGCATCGGCCCGCAGGCGTACACCACTTTCGCGCCGATCCGCTCGATCGCGGCGGGCAGCGGATCGGTGGCCAAGCCCGCCGTCCCGGCGCTGCCGTCGTCGGTGGTCACCGTCACCGCGCCGGCGACGCGCTTGGCGGCCAGCTCCCCGAACAGCCGCGACGCGCTCCCCGCGCCCAGGATGATCTCCACGTCGGACCCAGCGGCGAGCAGCTGGCGGGCCAGCGGGACCAGCGGCACCGAGCCGTAGCCGCCGCCCACCAGCACCGCCGGCACCGGCTCGACGGGCAGCGCGAACGGCTTGCCCAGCGGGCCGATGACGTCCAGCCGCTCGCCCGCCTGGCGGCGCACCAGCCACTGGGTGCCCGGCCCGCGCTCGGCCACCACGATCTGCACCGTGCCGGCGAACTCGCCGGTCGGGGTGGCATTGTGGATGGCGAACGCCCGCCGCAAGAGCATCGAAGTGTTCGGCCCGCCGACCGCGACCGCGACGAAATGCCCCGGCCGGAACCCGGCGGCGATGCCCGGCGCGACCAGCGTGAACTGGGTGTACTCCCCCACCCGCGCCACGGAGAAGATCTCCGCCCGCTCCTGCACCGGGCTCATTTCGACGCCCCGCGCCACTGCGCCAGCTGCGCGTGCAGATCTTGCAGCGACCGCACCCCCACGGTCCCGCTCGCCTTCGCCTCGATCCCCTGCACCGCGGCCCCCGCCGCCTGCACCGTGGTCAGGCAGGGGATCCCAGCGGCCACCGACGCGGTGCGGATCTCATACCCGTCGCCGCGTGGGCCGGTGTTGCCGACCGGGGTGTTGAGCACCAGGCTCACCTCGCCGGCGGCGATCCGCTCGACGATGTTGCCGGGGCCATCGCTGAACTTGCGCACCACCTCGGCGGCCACCCCGTTGCGGCGCAGCACCTGGGCGGTGCCGGCGGTGGCCAGCACGTGGAAGCCCAAGTCGCACAGCCGCTTCACCGGGAAGATGACCGCCCGTTTGTCGCGGTTGGCGACCGAGACGAACACGGTTCCAGCCACCGGCAGCGAGCCGTAGGCGGCGGCTTGGGACTTGGCGAACGCGGTGCCGAACACCGCGTCGAAGCCCATCACCTCGCCGGTGGATTTCATCTCCGGGCCGAGCAGCGAGTCCAGGTGCGCGCCCTTGGCGTCACGGAACCGGTGGAACGGCAGCACCGCCTCCTTGACCGCGATCGGCGCGTCGCAGGGCAGGTCGCCGCCGTCGCCGGCGCGCGGCAGCAGGCCCTCGGCGCGCAGCTGGGCGATGGTCGCCCCGACCGCGATCCGCGCCGCCGCCTTGGCCAGCTGCACCGCCGTCGCCTTGGACACGAACGGCACGGTCCGGCTGGCGCGCGGGTTGGCCTCCAACACGTAAAGGACGTCCCCGGCGAGCGCGTACTGCACGTTGAGCAGCCCGCGCACCCCGACCCCGGCGGCGATCGCCTCGGTGGAGACGCGCACCGCGGCCAGGTCGGTCGCGCCGAGGGTGATCGGCGGCAGCGCGCAGGCCGAGTCGCCGGAGTGGATGCCGGCCTCCTCGATGTGCTCCATCACCCCGCCCAGGTACAGCTCGACGCCGTCGTAGAGCGCGTCCACGTCGATCTCCACCGCGTCGTCGAGGAAGCGGTCCACCAGCACCGGGTGCTCGGGGGTGATCTCGGTGGCGCGGGCGATGTAGTCGGCCAGCATCGCCTCGTCGTAGACGATCTCCATGCCGCGCCCGCCGAGCACGTAGGACGGACGCACCAGCACCGGGTAGCCGATCTCGTCGGCCACCGCTTTGGCCTGCGGGAAGGAGGTGGCGGTGCCGTGCTTGGGCGAGGGCAGGCCGGCGGCGTCGAGCACCCGGCCGAACTCGCCGCGGTCCTCGGCCAGGTCGATGGCCTCCGGCTGGGTGCCCAGCACCGGCACCCCGGCGTCCTTGAGCGGCTGCGCCAGCGCCAGCGGGGTCTGCCCGCCCAGGGTGCAGATCACGCCGGCGACGGGGCCGGAGGCCTGCTCGGCGCGCACCACCTCCAGCACGTCCTCGAAGGTCAGCGGCTCGAAGTACAGCCGGTCGGCGGTGTCGTAGTCGGTGGAAACAGTCTCCGGGTTGCAGTTGACCATCACCGTCTCGTAGCCGGCGGCGCGCAGCGCCATCACCGCGTGCACGCAGGAGTAGTCGAACTCGATGCCCTGGCCGATGCGGTTCGGCCCGCTGCCCAAGATGATCACCTTGGGTTTGTCGGGTTGCGCGCCGACCTCGGTCTCCTCGTCGTAGGACGAGTAGTAGTACGGGGTGGCGGCGGCGAACTCGGCGGCGCAGGTGTCCACCGTCTTGTACACCGGGACGATCCCGGCGCGGTGGCGCAGCAGCCGCACCCCGGCCTCGCCGGCCAGCTCCGGGCGCAGCGCGGCCAGCTGCCGGTCCGACACACCGTGCCGCTTGGCCTCGCGCAGCAGCGGCGGGGTCAGCGCCGGGGCGTCCACCAGCCGCGCGCGCAGGTCCACCAGCAGCGCGATCTGGTCGACGAACCATGGGTCGATGCCCGAGCACGCGGACACCTCGGCCGGGTCCCAGCCGGCGCGCAACGCCTGCTCCACCCGGTAGATCCGCCCGTCGGTGGGCGTGGCGATCGCCGCGCGCAGCTCCTCGTCGCTCAGCTCCGGGTCCGGCGCGGTCCAGAACCCCGCCTGCTTGGTCTCCATCGAGCGCAGCGCCTTGCCCAGCGCCTCGGTGAAGTTGCGCCCGATCGCCATCGCCTCGCCGACGCTCTTCATGTGCGTGGTGAGCACCGGGTCGGCGCCGGGGAACTTCTCGAAGGCGAAGCGCGGCACCTTGACCACCACGTAGTCCAGCGTCGGTTCGAACGCCGCCGGGGTCTGGCGCGTGATGTCGTTGGGGATCTCGTCCAGGGTGTAGCCGACGGCGAGCTTGGCGGCGATCTTGGCGATCGGGAAGCCGGTCGCCTTGGACGCCAGCGCCGACGAGCGCGACACCCGCGGGTTCATCTCGATGACCACCAGCTGCCCGTCCACCGGGTTGATGGCGAACTGGATGTTGCACCCGCCGGTGTCCACCCCGACCGCGCGCAGCACCGCGATGCCCACGTCGCGCATCACCTGGTACTCCCGGTCAGTGAGCGTGAGCGCCGGCGCGACGGTGATCGAGTCGCCGGTGTGCACCCC
>WQZC01000228.1 GCA_009780925.1 Actinomycetes bacterium
AAGGTCAGCCCAATCAACATCCGACGGTTCTGCTTCGAACAGTTCGAGTTCGAACGCTGACCCATCCGGGCGTCCTCGCCGGCTTGCGTTGCAGCGACTCTGGCGTCTTGGCGCAAGCAGTCACCTGAGCAACGACGATGCCCAGATCCGTCGCCAACTGGACGAGTCAAGCCAGCCTGAGCCGCACGGCCACGACGGTTGGGGGCTGTTAGTCCCAGGCCATCGACAGCTCTCGTCTGGTGTTGGCGCAGTCGGCTAGGTAGAGGTTGATCAGGGTCTGGTATGGGATGCCGGCCCGTACAGCCATTGCCTTGAAGTACTCGACTGCATCCACGTCCAAACGGATCGTCACCTGCTTCTTCAACCGTTGGCTGTAGGGGTTCCGGCGAGCCTCGGTGAAGTCGTACTCATTCCTCAGATCATCGTCCATGTCGTTCACCTCCCGTGTAGTTGGCCGCTTCTTTGGTGGTTGCCTTCCTCGCCGAGATGATGCGGATGACATCCCCTCCTTGCCTCAAGCAGTGGGCCACCACGAGCAGCCGCAGGGCCCGCGAATGGCCGAGGATGATGAAGCGCTCCTCTGCCTGCGAGTGGTCGGGGTCGGCGATGACAATGGCGTTCGGATCGAAGAAGACGGTGCGAGCCTCCTCGAACCACACACCGTGCTTGGCGTGGTTGAGTGCATCCTTGCGGGGATCCCACTCGAACGTCAGCGATTCCATACATACATTGTAGGTGACCCGTGGCGGTTGGGTCAATCAGCACCCAGTTTCACTCCATCAGACTTCAGCTGTGTTTTGGCCTTGATAAGGGAAGACAGCGCCAGGGGCAGGGTTGGAACATAGTCGCGTAAGGTCCACAACTGATTGAGGCGAGCGGGGCACGGGCCCGCTCGCGCCGAGACCGCGCCGATTGACCAGGGCCAGAGCTTGAGGTGTCACGTCTTTCCGCGCGGTTAGGTGTCAAGGGCTGCGAGTGCTTTGCGTTGCACTCGTTCACTCGGGGCTTTCGCGGCACGCAGCGGCCCGCTGCTGTTGGATGCGACGACTGTCCAGTTGTTCGCTGAGCGGGCCACGACAACGCCCGGGCCAACGATGTTGATGTTTTGTGTTGTGGGAAAGCGTAGGACCAGCAACCGCGGCGGGTCCACGTCGGTGAGAGCCAGGATCGGGAGGGTGACACGGGCGATCTTGCCGCGAACGCTCAGGTTAGCGGCGGTCCGTTCGGTCCACGGCGCCTCGCGCAGCGTCCGTCGGGTGCGCGGTAGGCGTAGGCCGCGCACGATGGCGCAGACGATCAGTGCTAGCCCGCCTACGAACGCAAACACCGCCGCGAGCACGGCCCAGTACCCCTCGTTGTCGCTCTGGTCGCTGACAAAGTCCGAAGGGTGCGCCGGATTAACATAGAGGGTCAGTTGGTCGTTCTTACGCAGGTTGCTGCCGCAGCCACCCACCGACAGAGTTTCGTTGTGCACGACTCCACCTACTGTGAACCGTACGGGCACATCGACCTGAGCGCAATTCAGCGAAGCGGGCTGGTCGGCCAGAACGGTCGCCGTCACCTTCGCGCCGCTGGCTTTGAGTTTGGCACTGTGGTCATCAGTCCGTGTCACGTAGACGGCGAAGAAACTGAACAGGGCGATACCGACGACAAGCCACACCAATGCCCATAATTATGCGCGGTGCCACGCGCGCCGTGTCTCGGGCAGTGCCCACGCGACGCTGCGTTCATGCGGGTGGGCCATCGTCACGATTCACATTATCCGGTCATGCATTTGCCCGAACCGACAACGGTCGCCCTGGGCAGCGCTCAGTGACGGTCGCAAGCCTGCGTTTTCGGAGCCACCGCGTTGGCGGCCAGTGAATACGGGGTGTAGCAGGTTGACCAGGTGGTTCGAGTCCTCTCAGCGCCACCAGGGGCGATGGTGGGTCAGTCATCGGCGGCATCCATGATCACCTCAGCCAGCGTCCGCGGCGCGGACCACATGGGCCAATGGCCGGTGGGCAGGTCCACGTAACCGACATCGGCGAGGTCCGCGAGTGGTGCGAACATGCCGGCCCCGCTGGCGGCCATCGGTCGGACCGCAGCGCTGGGGATCGAGCAGCACACGATGGTCGCGGGCACCTGGTTGCGGGCCGGATCACGCGCCGTGATCGGTTCGCGCAGCGGCCCGGCGGGGTGTGGCACCGCCCGCGCTCGGAAGCGGCGCAGCATTCCTTCGCTCAGTCCGGTCAGGCTCGCGCCCCCCGCTTCGAGTTGCTCCCAAGTAGGCAACGGCACCTCAACCGTGGACGGGTCGAGGTCTGGTCGGGCGACGGCCCCATCGGCGACTGGGCCACTGTCCACATACACGACCCGGCGCACCATGCCGGGGACTTGGTCGAGCGCTGCGGTGGCCAGCGCGCCCGCGCCGCTGTGCGCGACCAATACGACGGGGCTCGCCGAGCTGCGGATCGCGGCGACCAGCGAGCCGACGTGATCCGCCAAGCGGATGGCGTCCCGGCGGGTTTCCGGGGCGTCGAGGCCGGTCAGCGTGACCGCCACTGGCGACTGGCCGGCGCGGGAGAGGAGCTCCGCCACGTCGTCCCAGGCCCAGCCGCCCAACCAGTGGCCGGGCACAAGGATCACCGAGGATGAGGTTTTCGTGTTCATGGGATCCACTCTGCACCCGTCGAATGTCACCCCTATGTCACCATTTTCCGTAAGATTCAGCGCGTGAACCGCACTGATCGGCTGTACGCGCTGCGCGAGGAACTGCGCCGCGCAGGCCCGACCGGTCGCACTGCCGCGCGACTGGCGCGCGACTTAGAGGTCAGCGTGCGCACGATCAAGCGCGACATCTCGACGCTGCAGTGCGGTGGATTCCCCGTGTGGGCCAGACCCGGCCCTTCCGGGGGATATGTCGTCGACGCCTCGGCCACCTTGCCGCCGGTCAACATCACCGCCGCTGAGGCGTCGGCGCTGGCTGCCGCACTGGCAGTCTGCCGGCACCAGCCCTTCGCCCGCCACGGCGCTGCGGCGCTGACCAAACTGCTCGCCGTGATGGGCGAGCGCGCCCGGGCGGAGACGCGACGGCTGTCGGAGCGCATCTGGATAGACGACACAGGCCGGCCCGCCGGGGCGGCCGTGCTCGGCCCGATCGAGCAAGCCCTGCAGGAGCGCCGCGTCCTCAACTTGACCTACCTCGACGCCGACGGCCAGCTCACTTCGCGGCGGGTGGACCCGCAACTGCTCGCCCGCGCCGCCGGGCACTGGTACCTCGTCGCGCACTGCCGACTTCGCGAGCAGGTGCGCTCGTTCCGGCTCGACCGCATCCAGAACGTCGCCCTCACTGCGGAGAACGCGACCGATATCCCCGTCGCCGACCTGGGCCAGCCGCCATCATTCGCACATGCTGTCGCGACGCGCGCGTGACCTGCGGCGGCGGCAACCGCGCTGCCGGCCGGTGTCCCCACCCGTTGGCTCGCCGCCCCGGGGCGCGCCGCCCGCGCGAGCGGGATGCGCCGGTTTGGAGCGGCGCCAGCCGCCGCGCGCGAAAAGGGCGGTGGCGGGCGGAGCCTGGGTGGGACACACTGTGACCTATGACGGACCTGGGTCGCGCGCTCATCACTGGTGGCACCGCCGGCATCGGTCATGCGTTCGCCCGCCAGCTCGCCGCGCCGCGCGACGGTCGGCCGGCAAGCGATCTGGTGCTGGTGGCCCGCGACGCCGAACGCCTCGACCGGGTCGCGGACCAGCTTCGCGCGGCGCGCGGCGTCGAGGTCGAGACGATCACCGCCGACCTGGCCGACCGCGAGCAGTTGGCCCGGGTCGAGGACCGGCTGGCCGATCCGGTGCGGCCGATCGACTTGCTGGTGAATAATGCCGGCTTCGGCCTCAAAGGACGTTTCCTGGACAACACCGCTGACGCGGAGACGGCGATGCTCGACGTGCTGGTGACCGCTCCGCTGCGGCTGGCCCACGCCGCGCTCGGCGCGCAGGTCGCGCGCGGGCGCGGCGGCGTCATCAACGTCGGCAGCGTGGCCGGCTACCTGCCGCGCGGGACCTACAGCGCCGCCAAGGCTTGGGTGGCGAGTTTCACCGAGTGGGCCCACCACGAGTACCGGTCGCAGGGGGTGGCGGTGATGGCCCTGCTGCCCGGTTTCACCAAGACCGAGTTCCACGAGCGGATGGGGGTCAGGCGGAGCTCGGCGCCGCGCTGGATGTGGCTCGACGCCGACGACCTGGTCCGCCAGGCACTGGCCGACTTCGTCAAAGGCAAGGTCTTCTCGATCCCGTCGAAGCGCTAC
>WQZC01000229.1 GCA_009780925.1 Actinomycetes bacterium
AACGCCAGCATGAAAGACGGCCTGGACAACGACATCACCACCGCCGGCGGGCAAGTCGTCGGGCGGCTGCAACTGACCAGCAACTACACCGATCCCCGGCGGGCCACCGACCTGACCTCGCTGGTCACCAACCCCGACCTGCGCCCGCTCGGGCTCACCCTGCCCACGACCGGCGATGCCGGCGACGCGGCGGGCGCGCTGCTGGCCTGGGTCCTGGTCGGCAACGGGACCGCGAGCGACCTGACCCAGGTGATCACCGGGCTGTCCGCCGGCGCGTACCTGACCGTGGACAAGAGCCCACACCCGGCGCGCGCGATCGTGGTGGTGGGCAATGGCGCGCTGCCGGCCGGGGACGTGGGCGGCAAGATGCTCCTGGCGCTGGTCAATCAGTTGCAGGCGGCCGGCGCTTTCGTGGTGGTGGCCGGGGACGCCGCGGCGGCGACCAAGGGCGGCCTGGTGGCGCTGGTGCGCGGCGACGACGCCGCCCGCAACGCGGTGTGCACGGTGGACAACGCCGACACCGCGATGGGACAGGTGTCCACCATCATCGCCCTGGCCGAGGCCGTGGCCGGCCAGAGCGCGCAGTCCAGCCACTACGGCACTGGCGCGGGCGCGAAGGCCCTGTTCCCCGACCCGCTCCCGGTGACCGGCCCGACCGCCGAGCCGACGGCCCCTCCCACGGGCGCTCCGACCGCGAGCCCGTCGGCCAGCAGTTCGGCCGCCACCCCGCCCACTGCCGCGACGGCCGGCCCAACTGGCGGCTAGCCCGACCGTCGGTCAGCGCGCATCGGCGGTCAGCGCGACCGGCGGCTGGCGCGCGTCTGGCGGGTAGCGCGGGCCGGCGCGCTGCGTCGCTGACCGGGTTCGCGGCCCAGCCGTGTTAACGTGAACTTCCATGGATCGAACGCCTGAGTCCCCCCGGGGCGCCGCTGGTTCGTGGAGCCCGGCGGATCGGTTTCGCGGGGAGCGGACTAAGCATCTGTTCGTCACCGGCGGGGTCGCCTCGTCGCTGGGCAAGGGGCTGACCGCGTCCAGCTTGGGCAGCCTGCTCAAGGCGCGCGGGCTGCGGGTGACCATGCAAAAGTTGGACCCGTACCTCAACGTCGACCCGGGGACGATGAACCCGTTCCAGCACGGCGAGGTGTTCGTCACCGACGACGGCGCGGAGACCGACCTGGACATCGGCCACTACGAGCGGTTCCTGGACACCGACCTGGTCGGCTCGGCGAACGTCACCACCGGGCAGATCTACTCCACGGTGATCGCCAAGGAGCGTCACGGCGAGTACCTGGGCGACACCGTGCAGGTGATCCCGCACATCACCAACGCGATCAAGGACCGCATCTATCAGATGGCGGCGCCCGACGCGGCCGGCGAGCGCCCGCACGTGGTGATCACCGAGGTCGGCGGGACCGTCGGCGACATCGAGTCGCTGCCGTTCCTGGAAGCGGCCCGACAGGTGCGCCACGAGATCGGCCGGGCCAACTCGTTCTTCGTGCACGTCTCGCTGATCCCCTACCTGGCGCCGTCCGGGGAGCTGAAGACCAAGCCGACGCAGCACTCGGTGGCCGCGTTGCGCAGCATCGGCATCACCCCGGACGCGATCGTGTGCCGCAGCGACCGGGAGATCTCCGACTCGATCCGGCGCAAGATCTCGCTGATGTGCGACGTGGACGCCGAGGGCGTGGTCTCCGCGATCGACGCCCCCAGCATCTACGAGATCCCGCGCGTGCTGCACGCCGAGGGCCTGGACGCCTACGTGGTGCGCCGCCTCGGCCTGCCGTTCCACGACGTGGACTGGACCAGCTGGGGCGACCTGCTCGACCGGGTGTACCACCCGCGCACCGAGGTCACCGTGGCGCTGGTGGGCAAGTACATCGACCTGCCCGACGCCTACCTGTCGGTCACCGAGGCGCTGCGGGCCGGCGGGTTCGCCCGGCACGCCAAGGTGAACATCCGCTGGGTCGCCTCGGACACCTGCGCCACGCCGCAGGGCGCGCGCGCCCAGCTCGGCGGGGTGGACGCGGTGGTGATCCCCGGCGGGTTCGGGGTGCGCGGCATCGACGGCAAGGTGGGCGCGGCCCGCTACGCCCGCGAGCAGGGCATCCCGACGCTCGGGCTGTGCCTGGGCCTGCAATGCATGGTGATCGAGGCGGCGCGGGACCTGGCCGGGCTGGCGCGGGCCAACTCCACCGAGTTCGACCCGGACACCCCCGACCCGGTGATCTCCACCATGGCCGAGCAGATCGACGCGGTGGCCGGCCACGCCGACCTGGGCGGCACGATGCGGCTCGGCTCCTATCCCGCGACGCTGCGCGCCGACTCGCTGGTGGCGCGGCTGTACGGCGCGGTCGAGGTGCGCGAGCGGCACCGGCACCGCTACGAGGTGAACAACGCCTACCGCGAGCGGCTGGAGGGCGCCGGCCTGGTGATCAGCGGCGCCTCGCCGGACGGCCGGCTGGTCGAGTTCGTCGAGCTGCCGGCCGACGTCCACCCGTTCTATGTGGCCACCCAGGCGCACCCGGAGCTGAAGTCCCGCCCGACCCGGGCGCACCCGCTGTTCCGCGGCCTGATCGACGCCGCGCTGGCCTACAACGACCAGGACCGGCTGCCGGTGGACATCCCCGCCGACGAGCCGCGCCCGGCCGCGGCGGCGGACGCGCCGGTCGCCTCGCCGGCGGGCACGGAGTGAGCGGCGAGCCCGGCCCCGACGAGTACCCGGTCGTGACGTCCCGCCGGGTGTTCGACGGCCGGGTGATCGCGCTGCGGGTGGACCAGGTGCGGATGAGCGACGGCGCGGTCGCCGCCCGGGAGGTCGTCGAGCACCCCGGCGCGGTCGGCGTGGTCGCCTTGGACGAGCGCGACCGGGTGATCCTGGTGCGCCAGTACCGCCACCCGGTGCGCGGGTTCTTGGACGAGCTGCCCGCCGGGCTGCTGGACGTGCCGGGGGAGTCCGCGCTCGCCGGGGCCAAACGCGAGCTGGCCGAGGAGGCGCGCCTCGCCGCCGACGACTGGCACGCGCTGATCGACCTGCACACCTCGCCGGGGATGACCGACGAGGCGATCCGGGTATTTCTGGCGCGCGGGCTGCGGCCCGCCGCCGAGGACGGGTTCGCGGCCGAGGGCGAGGAGCTGACGCTCACCGTGTCGGCCGAGCCGCTGGACGAGGCGGTGCGCCGCGCGCTCGCCGGTGAGATCACCAACGCGGCGGCGGTGGCCGGCCTGTGCGCGGCGGCGGTCGCCCGCGCCGGCGGCTGGGCGGCGCTGCGGCCCGCCGACGCGCCCTGGCCCGGCTGGTCTGGCTAGTGGCCGCCGGCGACGTGGTGGCGGTGGACCGCGTCGGCGGCCGCGCCGGTTCTCCGGTCCGCGCCGCCCCGGCGGCGGTGGCGCGCGCCTTCCTGGACCATCTCGCGGTGGAGCGCGGCGCGGCGGCCAACACCCTGGGCGCTTACCGGCGCGACCTGGACCGGTACGTGGACTACCTGGCCGGCGCCGGGGTGGGCGACTTGGCGGCGGTGGACGCGCCGCTGATCGGCCGGTTCGTCGCCGGCCTGCGCGAGGGCGACGCCGGGCGCCCGGCGCTGGCGGCCAGCTCCGCCGCGCGCGCCGTGGTCGCGGTGCGCGGGCTGCACCGGTTCGCGCTGCGCGACGGCCTCGTCGCCGACGATGTGGCGCGCGCGGTCCACCCCCCGACGCCGGCGCGCCGGCTGCCCAAGGCGATCTCGGTGGACGAAGTGGCGCGGCTGCTGGAGGCCGCCGGGTTCGACCAGACGCCGCTGGCGGTCCGCGACCAGGCGCTGTTGGAGCTGCTGTACGGCACCGGGGCGCGCATCTCCGAGGCGGTCGGGCTGGCGGTGGACGACCTGGACCTGGACGAGCGCAGCGTGCTGCTGTCGGGCAAGGGCGGCAAGCAGCGCCGGGTGCCGCTCGGCTCGTACGCGGCGCGGGCGGTGCAGGCCTACCTGGTGCGCGCCCGGCCGGTGCTCGCGGCGCGCGGGCGGGGCTCCCCGGTGCTGTTCCTCAACGCGCGCGGCGGGCCGCTGTCGCGCCAGTCCGCGTGGGCGGTGCTGTCCGCCGCCGCCGACAAGGCCGGCTTGGCGGCGGGGATCTCCCCGCACACGCTGCGGCACTCCTTCGCCACCCATCTGCTCGAGGGCGGCGCCGACGTGCGGGTGGTGCAGGAGCTGCT
>WQZC01000230.1 GCA_009780925.1 Actinomycetes bacterium
CCCGGCGGCGGCTCGCCGGCCGGCGCCGCGATCACCGCGCCCGCGCATTCGCGTCCATACTCGGCCAGCAGCGCGATCGCGTCCGCCGGCGTCTCCGGCGCGCCGTCATGGCCCAGTCGCACGCCCCGAACCTGCGCGGCGGCGGCCGTCAGCGCGCGACCCTCGGGGAGCAAACCCTCAAGGAACGCCCGCGCCGCCGCCGGCCCGCTCGGCCCAGGAGTGGGCAGCGAGCAGGACAGTAGCGGGACCTCGCCGCCGAACTCGGCGACGACGGCATCGTCGTAGACGATGCGAACCTTGCGATTCGTGGTGACCGTCCGGGCCACAAGCTGGTGGCCCAGCCACAGGTCAAGCTCCATGACGCTCCCCCGCCCCGGACCGGCGGCGCGGCCGGACCGCCAACTCCAGGTCGAGCGCGGCGAGCGCGTCGAAGAGCTGCTCAATGGCCCGGGTCTCGTGCCCGGCCTCGATCAGCGCGATCGCGTAGCGGTTGGACCGGGCGCGTTGTGCCAGCTCGGTCTGGGTGAGACCGGCCGCGCGGCGCGCCCGTCGCACCGCCCGCCCCAGCGCCGCCGGCGACCGGATCGGCGTGCCCGTGCCGCCAGCCGCTGATGTTGACATACTCCAACATTAGCCGGATGGCTCCGCGATGGCAAGAAACTCTCACATCACCCGGACGAGACAAGCCCCAACCGGATGGCGTGGCGCGCCGAGCACGCCGCCAGCGGCCCCGTTCGGTGCGCGGCGCGCGCCGTCAGCTCGTCGGCGGCACGAGCCGGACCGCACGCCGCCGGCCCAGGGTCAGCACCCGGCCCACTAGGTCCGCCGCCGCCAGGTCGAAACCGCCGGCGGGTAGCGCGGCACCGTCCAGGCGCACCGCGCCCTCGTTGATGGACCGGCGCGCGACGCTGGTGCTCGCCGCCAACCCGGCCGCCATCAGCAGCGCGGGCAGGTGCACCGGGTCGCCGTCCGGCAGCGCGAACTCGGGGGCGTCGGCGCGCGTCTCGTGCCGGGCGAACACCGCGTCGAAGCGCCCCTCGGCAGCGCGCGCGGCGTCCGCTCCGTGGTAGAGCGCGACCACCTCGCGGGCCATCCACCGCTTGGCCGCGTTCGCTGCGGGGCCGCCCGCCGTGACGTCAGCGGTCAGCGCGCCGACCTGGCTGGGGCGCAAGGTGGTGCACAGTTGCGCGTACATGCCGACCACCGCGTCCGGGACGCTCATCAACTTGCCGAACTGCTCGTCGGGTGGGTCGGCGATGGCGATGTAGTTGCCCAACGACTTGCCCATCTTCTCCACCCCGTCGGTGCCGACCAGCAACGGCACCGTCAGCACCGCCTGCGGCGCCTGGCCGCGCGAGCGCTGCAGCTCGCGCCCGACCAGATTGTTGAACGTCTGGTCGGTGCCGCCCAGCTCGATGTCAGCGTGGATCTCCACCGAGTCGATGCCTTGCAGCAGCGGGTAGAAGAACTCCGAGAGCGTGATCGGCTGGCGGGCGGCGAACCGGCGGGCGAAGTCGTCGCGTTCCAACAGTTGGGCGATGGTCACCTGACGGGTGTAGTCGAGCATGTCGGCCAGGCTCATCCGGCCCAGCCAGTCGGCGTTGTTGACCACCTCGGTGCGCTCGGGCAGCAGAATGCGCATGAGCTGGTCGAAGTAGTCGCGCGCGTTGGCGATCACCTGTTCGGCGCTTTGCGCGCCGCGGGTGGCGGTCCGCCCGGACGGGTCGCCCACCTGCCCGGTGAAGCCGCCGACGACCAGCACCGCGGTGTGACCGAAGTCCTGGAACTGGCGCAGCTTGCGCAGCACCACCGCGTGCCCGAGGGTCAGCTGCGCGCCGGACGGGTCGATGCCGAGCTTGACCCGCAGCGGGCGGCGCTCGGCGTCGGCGGCGGACAACCGCTCAGCCAGGCCGTCAGCGGGCAGGATCTGCGCCGCGCCAAAGGCGAGCACCTCGTGCGCCTCGCGCAGATGGTCGGGTAGCGGCGGGGTTTCAGTCACGGCATACCAGTCTGCCTGGTGGCCCCCGCGCGCCCGCGCCCGCCGGCCCGGAACGCCGAGACCGACGGCTCGCCGTCGAGCCAGAACCGCCACGGCCGGTCGGCGGCGGCGCCCACCCCCACCCGCGGCCCGGTCCGGATCCGCTCGCGCGGCGGCCGGCCCAGCGCGGCGACGCGCACCGGGGACGCCGGATCGCACAGGTCGACCCCGTTGTGCTCGCCAGTCAGGCCGAGCGCGGCGCCCAGCCGCGCCGGGCCACGCGCCAAGTCACGGTCCGCGCGGGCCGCCGGCCGGCGCACCCGCGCGGCGGCCAATCCGGCGACCACCGCGCCCGCGCGCAGCAGCACCGCCGAGGCACGTCCCTCGCGGTCGCAAACCACGTTCGCGCACCAGTGCATCCCGTAGGTGAAGTACACATACAGGTGGCCGGGCGGACCGAACATCACCGCGTTGCGGCCGGTCGGGCCACGAAAGGCGTGCGAGGCCGGGTCGTCGGCGCCCTCGTACGCCTCCACTTCGGTGATCTTGACGACGACCTCGGAGCCGTCCACGACGGAGACCAGCCGGGCACCGAGCAGTCGGGGCGCCAGGGCCAGCGCGGGCCGCGACACTCGGCCGCGCGCCACCACGGCGGACCCACCCGTCATCTGGACGCCACCCAATCCCGGTTCCCGCTCACCCGGTTTCCGGGAGAGCACTCGATCACGTCGGCCCGCCTCGTCGGCGGGAACCACCGCAAGCTTCGCACGAACCGCCCGCCACGGCCGTGATCATATCAGAAGTGATATGATCACAGGGTGACCGCCCGAAAGGTCAATCCGGAGCCAGTGGAGTTCCGCGCGGTGCTCGAATCCGCGGCGCGGTTGCAGCGACTCGTGCCGGACGCCGTGCTGGTTGGCGGATCGGCGGCGGCGTTGCATGCCGGGCATCGGCTGTCGACCGACCACGACCACACGCTGGCGGACCTGGCGTCGCGGTTCGAGGCAGTCCTCGACGCGGTTGAGAACGACGAGGGCTGGGCCACCAACCGGATCACACCGGGAAAGGTGATCCTAGGGAATCTGGACGGGATCGAAACCGGCATCCGCCAGCTGATCAGGAAACGACCGCTGGAAACCGAACTCATCGAACTGCCGTCGGGCGCGACGCTGCGGGCGCCGACTGAGGACGAGGCATTGCGCATCAAAGCGTTTCTTGTGGTACGGCGCAACCAGACCCGGGACTATCTGGACTGCGCGGCGCTGGCCGACCATCTCGGTGCGCCTCGGGCCAGCCAGATCCTGTCCGAGATCGACCACTACTACGCCGACCAGATCGGTGACGGCGACGGGGTCGCCACCCAGGTGGCCCGCCAATTCGCCGAGCCCAAGCCCGCTGACGCAAACGTCACCAAACAACTGAGGCATTACAAAGGCATCGTGGCGAACTGGGCTGACTGGCGCGCGGTGCGCGCCGTGCTGGCCGAGGTGGCCGCAGAAATGGTCCAGCCCACTGCGGCGACCGCGCCCGAGGCGTGCCAGCCGTGAGCCAGCTCAGATTCCGCAACCTGGCCATCGCGCCCACCGAACCAGTGGCCACCTGGCCGGACGAGGCAATGCGGACCGCGCTGGAACGAGGCTCCCTCGCCGATTTCCGCCGGATCGCCACCGCGATCGGCGACGACCCCTGGGGTCCAGTCGCCCGACAGGTTGAATCCGTGCTCGCATACACAACGCCGTACGGCGCCGCGAACTTGTTTCGAAACATCATCGAACGGTCCCGCGCCCGAGCCGCGCGGTCAGAGAAGCAGGCGGTGGCCACCCAAATCGCCGACGCGGTGGCCAGCTCGGGACTGTCGCAACGAGAATTCGCCTCCCGGATCGGCACCTCACAGCCCCGCCTGTCCTCCTACCTCGCCGGAAAAGTGACCCCATCCGCATCGCTGCTGGTGCGCATCGCCCGGGTCGCCGATAGACAACCCACGCTCTGAACGCTCTGAACGCTCTGAACCCCATGGCCGCCCGCGGCGCGACAGGTGTCTAGTGGTGTGTCTCAGTTTTGGTTGATCCGTTGGAGGGTGGTTCGTGCGTGTTGGACTTTGGCGAGGATGGATTCGGCGGTGGCGGTCCAGGTGTAGGGCTTGGGGTTGTCGTTGTTGGCG
>WQZC01000231.1 GCA_009780925.1 Actinomycetes bacterium
CCCCCGCGCGCCTCAAGAGCGCCTACGGCGACCGGATCGTCTTCCACGGCGGCATCGACACCCAGGACATCCTGCCGTTTGGGACCCAGGAGAGCATCGAGCGCACGGTGAAGGAAACCATCGACATCATGAACGCCGATGGCGGCTACGTGTTCGCCGCCGCGCACAACATCCAGGAAGACGTTCCGCCCCAGAACCTGGTGCACATGCTCCAGGCCGCGAAGAAGCACGGCCACGCCACAACATAGCGGCGCCCAAGCGGCCGCGCGGCACACTCGCCAACCGCGAGCCGCGAGCCGCGAGCCGGGCGGCGCGCGGCACACTTGTGTGGGCGCCCACCCGCCCGGCGCCCACAGCAACGTCCCGACACGAACGTCGGCGGACCGGAGGATGAACCGAAGCCATGCCCACCCCGCAAACCCCGACCGCGCCAGCGCCACGGCGACTGGACCGCAAGCTCAGCGCCATCAAGGCCGGCCGCTACACCCCGGATGACTTCATCATCGCCGACGCCAAAGACGCCGACCTGGCCTTCGGCCTCACCGCCGCCGGCCCCGTCACGCCCAGCGCCGAGGGCTCGTTCGGACCGGGGAACTACCGGACCCGCGCCCAGTTCCTCGACGCGATGCGCGCCATGATCGGCCAAGATTCGATCGACATCCTGCTCACCTCGCCAGCCAACGGCGAGTGGCTGGCCGAGCGGGGCGCGCTGGGCGAGCAAGTCACCCTGGCCGTGCGAGCCAACGACACCACCGACGTGTGGGCGGTGCGCGGCGGCGGCTACCTTGCCGCGCCGTCGCGCCCGTTCCGCAGCACGAACCTGGCCGCGGTCGGGCAGTTCTGCGACCTAGTGCTGTACTCCATGACCTTCACCAACGACATCGAGCGCGATTTGGCGACGATGGAGGCCTACACGAGGTTCCGCGTCGAGGCGGCGGACCTCGGCATCCGGCACTTCCTGGAGGTGTTCAACCCGAACGCGCCGGCGGTTCCGCCGGCCGCGCCGATCGGGGCGTTCGTCAACGACTGGATCATGCGCGCGCTGGCCGGCGCGACCGGCGCGCACCGCCCACTGTTCCTCAAGATCGCTTTCAACGGCCCGGACGCGCTGGCCGAGCTGGTCGAGCACGATCCGTCACTGGTCGTCGGCATCTTGGGCGGGTCCGCCGGGACCACCCGCGACACCTACGAATCGCTGCATCAGGCCGAGGCGAGCGGGGCGCGGATCGCGCTGTTCGGGCGCAAGATCCAGCGCGCCGAGTCGCAGCTCGATCTGGTGGCGCTGATGCGCCCGGTGCTGCGCGGCGACCTCACCCCAGCGGACGCGGTGCGCGCCTATCACGCGGCGTTGGCCGGCGCCGGCATCACGCCCTACCGCGATCTCGCGACAGATCTCCAAATCACCGATCCGGCGCTGCGTGCGCGGTGAGCGCGATGCCTGGGCAACGCAGCGGGGTGCTGTGCGCCGGCTCGCTCGTGGTGGACCACGTCAAGGAGATCGACCGCTTCCCGGCCCCGGAGGAGCTGGCCGTGATCGACCGGCTCACCGTCTGCACCGGTGGGCCAGCCCAGAACATGGCCGTCGATCTGCGCCGGCTCGGCGCCCCATTCCCGGTCGGAGTGATCGGCGCGGTCGGTGACGACGCGAACGCCGAAGTGATCCTCGGCCGCTGCCGCGAACGCGGCATCGACACCACCGGCGTGCGCGCCTTCCCCGGCGTCGCCACCTCCTTCACCGACTGCATGGTGGAGCACGCGGGCGGCGGCCGGCGGACCTTCTTCCATCACATCGGCGCGGCGGCGCGCCTGGACGTCTCTGACTTCCCGATCGAGCGCACCGCGGCCCGGGTGCTGCACATCGGCGCGCCGGGCATCCACCCGCTGATGGACGCGCCGGCCGCGGACGGCAACGGCTGGACCAAACTCCTGCGCCGCGCCCGCGCGGCTGGCTTGCACACCAATATGGAACTGGTCAGCCTCGACCCAAGGCTCCAAGCCGATGCCGCCGGGCCATGCCTGCCGCACCTGTCCAGCGTGGTCATCAACGAGTTGGAGGCCGCCGCGTTGGTGGGGGTCGCCGCTCCCCCCGCCGGCCTGGACGCGCCGGACTGGCCGGCGCTGGAATCGATCGCGCTCGATCTGGTCGACCGCGGTGTCTCCACCCTGGCCGTGGTGCACTTCCCGGCCGGCTGCGTGGCCGCCGCGCCGGGCGGGTTCGTGTGGCGGCAGGGCTCGGTCCGGCTGGCCAGCGCCCAGGTCCGCAACACCACTGGGGCCGGTGACGCGTTCGCCGCCGGGGTGATCCTCGGGCTGCACGAGCACTGGGCGGTCGAGGACTGTCTGCGCCTGGGCGCGGCGTCGGCGGCGGCCTGCATCCGCAGCGACGACACCAACGACGGCATCGACGACGCGGCCACCTGCCTGGCCGCCGCCGATGCGATCGGCTATCGCCAGACCCACGACTGAAACACTCCCCGCCGTCGCTGAGACACTCCGCGCCGTCAGCTTGGGCGCCGGCTCGGCCGTGCGCCATCCACGATCACAGAGCGACCACGGCCGAAACCATCAGCGAGCGACCATGGCCGACGCCGCGCCGGCCCACCTGGTGCCCAGCGCGGTCGCGGTGGGGGGTCCCCCGCCGCCGCCAGCGGATCAGGGCGCCGATGCGCGTGGCGGCGTGGTCGAGGCGCGCACGATCATCTGCGGGCGGACCGGCTCGTCGCGCGCCACCGGATCGCCTTGCACCCGGGCCAGCAGGGCGCCGATCGCCCGGCGGCCGATGATGTCGAACTCCTGCCGCAGGGTGGTCAGCGGCGGACGGTAGTGCGCGGCCTCCGGCACATCGTCAAAGCCGACGAGCGACAGGTCGCCCGGCAGCCGGAGCCCGCAGTCGGACGCGGCGTGCATCACTCCCAGCGCCATCTGGTCATTGGCGCAGAACACCCCGGTGAAGCCGCTGCCGGCGATCCGCGCGAACGCCGCGTAGCCCGACTCGGCGGACCAGTCGCCGCCAGCGACCGCCACCGGCCGCGCGCCCACCGCGGCCAGGCCCTTCTCGAACCCCCGTCGGCGCGCGCCCGCCTCGGCCCAGTCGGCGGGACCGGCCACCAACGCCAGCCGGCGGTGGCCCAGCTCCCACAGGTGCTGGGCGGCGAGCGCACCGCCGGCTTCGTTGTCCACCGACAGTCCCGGATCGGCGTCCTGGCTGTCCGGCTGCATCATCACCACCGGCACCGGGTGGCGCGCCTGCGCCATGGCCTTCGCGGTGAGGGTTTGCGGCGCCAACACCACGATGCCTTCCACGCCCTCCCGGATCAGGTACTCGATGGCGTCGCTCAGCCCCGTCGCGTCGACATTGCGGGGGCTGGCCAGCAGGGTGGAGTAGCCCGCGTCGCGCGCCGCGTCCTCGATGGCGCTGATGGCGCTGGTCGGGCCATAGTAGGTTCCGCTCACCGTCGCCAGCACACCAACGGTGTAGGTGCGACTGGTCGCCAGCATGCGCGCCACCCGACTGGGCGTGAAGTTGAGCTCGGCCATCGCGTCCAGCACCCGTTGCCGGGTGGCGGGGCGGATGCTCTGGTGATCGTTCAGCACGCGGGAGACCGTTTGATGGGAGACCTCGGCCAGCCGGGCCACGTCACGGATGCTCGGCCGAGGTCGAGCGCCGAGCCCGGGGGTCACGCACCGAGCATAGCCGCAGAAAGCTTCCCTTTCGGCGCGGTCACACGCCTGGGTAACGCCCCGATCACAGTTTCCTCTCGAGAAGGCCAAGACCCTTGCGTGACCGGTCACATGCTCCTAATGTGAACGGTCACATGCATGTTGACGCGCTGCCCGAGAGGTGTTGCCATGATCGCGATCGACGCGGCCCGCGAGCAAGTCGCGGCGCCACCCGCCGACCTGGCGCGCCACGGCCGCATGGGGCGCCCGGAGGCGGCCGCGCCGGAACGCATCGGCGCGTTGCTCAACCGCCACCGGACCGCAAGCGGCCAACGGTCCAGCGAGAACCCGCGCGACGAACAGCGCGCGACTGGGGGCGAGTGATGAGCGGGATCAATCCCGACCTGCGTCGATTC
>WQZC01000232.1 GCA_009780925.1 Actinomycetes bacterium
AGGCGATGTCGGCGCTCGGCGGGGTGTTGTCGGGATAGCCGTACATGGTCAGGAAGGCCTCGGTGGTGTACGGGCGGGTCTTGCCGAAGACTTGCTGGTAGGGCGTCTTCGTCGATGCCGCCGGCGGCGCCGTCTTCAGCGTCGGGTTCAACCCCACCACCACGGTCGCGGTCGTCACCGAGGCGGTTCCCGCGCCGTCGCCTTTCGTCTTGTTGGTCGCGGTCACCGTCACGCGGATCTTGGCCCCGATATTGCTGACCACCGGCACATAGTTCTTGCTCTTGCCAGTGGACGCCGCCGCGTCGGTCGCCGCGCCGGTAGCGGCGTCCACCACCGCCCATTGATAGCTGAACTTGGTGCCCGACATGTCGTTCCATCGGCCTGGATCGGCGAGCAGCAGGGTGCCCACTTGCAGCGTGGTCTTCGCGCTGCCGTCACTGTCGCGCGCCGGGGTCAGGTCCGGGTTGACGACGGAGATGGATGGCCCGTGCCCAGGCGTCGGCGCCAAGACGACCCCGGCGGACGCGGTCGGGCTCGCCCAGAACACCCCGGTGATCGACAAGACCGCCGCCGTCGCCAAGGCGGTGCTACCGCGAAGGCGGGAACGCTTCTTCATTGGAGCCTCCAAGGTTGGCGCCGCCCAACTCGGCAGCGGTAGCCCACAACCCTACGAACCAGCGCTGGCCCACAATCCAGGCGGGGGCGAAGGGCGGCCCGGGCGGAGCCTGGGGACACTGGCGCGGGCGCTTCAGGGCAGTTCGAACGGGGCCGGGGCCTGCGCGTACAGGTCCCCGCACCCGCACACCTCACCGGGCGCGGCGGGCAGCCGTTCCACGGTGGCGACGAGCAGCTCGCGCAGCCGCGGCAAGTTGGCCGCGAATTGCTCAAGGACCTCGCCGTGCGTGACGCCCTCGCCGGCCTCGACGCCGGCGTCCAGGTCGGTCACCAGCGACAGCGCCGTGTAGCACAGCTCCAGCTCCCGGGCGAGAACCGCCTCAGGCATGCCGGTCATGCCGACGATGGTCCCGCCGTCGCGCTGCCAGGCGCGCGACTCGGCTCGGGTGGAGAAGCGCGGGCCGTTGATGACGACCATGGTCGCCTCGTCCACCACGGGCAGTCCGAGCGCCGCCGCGCCCGCGACCGCCGCGGCCCGGCCGACCGGGCAGTACGGATCGGCGAACGGCACATGCGTCACCCCGGCGCCGTCGGCGACGAAGGTGGCCGCGCGACCGTGGGTGCGGTCGATGATCTGGTCGGCCACGACGAGCGTGCCGGCGCCGTGCTCGGCGCGCAGCGACCCGACCGCGGACAGCGCCACCACCTGCCGGGCCCCGAGCGCGCGCAGCGCCCAGAGGTTCGCCCGGTAGGGCACCACGTGCGGGGCGAACCGGTGGTCCACCCCGTGGCGGGGCAGGAAGGCGACCCGCCGGCCGGCGAGCAGCCCCACCGTCGGCTCGCCGCTCGGCGCGCCGAACGGGGTGGGCACGGCCACCGCCTCCGCGTCCTCAAGCAGCGAGTAGAAGCCGGATCCGCCGATGATTCCGATGTCAGCCTTGGCCATCACGCCACCGTACCCAACGCCGGCCGCGCCGCGGGACGGCACGCGCGGCGCCGCGACCCGGAGCGCTCAGCGGGCAGTGGCACAATCTGCTGGCTTGTGAGCAGCCCGCGCACCACGATCCGTTTTGTCCTGGCCTCGGCGTCCCCGGCCCGGCTGGCCACCCTGCGCGCCGCCGGCGTCAACCCCGAGGTGATCATCAGCGGGATGGACGAGACGGCGGCGTCCGCCAGCGCGCCGGCGGCGCTCGCCCTGGAGCTGGCCACCGCCAAAGCGCGCGCGGTTCGCGCCGGGCTGGACGGCGCCGCGCTGGTGCTCGGTTGCGACTCGCTGCTCGAGTTCGGCGGGCGCGCGCTGGGCAAGCCCGGCTCGGCCGCCGCGGCCGCGGACCGCTGGCGAGAGATGCGCGGGCGGACCGGGATCCTGCACACCGGGCACTGCCTGATCGACTCCGCGAGCGGACGGGTGGCCACCGCCGCGGTGGCCACCTCGGTCGCCTTCGCCGACATCACCGACGCCGAGCTCGCCGCCTACTGCGCCAGTGGCGAGCCAGCCAAAGTGGCCGGCGCGTTCACCATCGACGGCCTGGGCGGGTGGTTCGTCGACGGGGTGGACGGCGACCCGCACAACGTCGTCGGGGTGTCGTTGCCGGCGCTGCGCCGACTGCTCGCCCAGCTCGGCCACACGCTGTTCGACATCGGCTTCCCCGTCGGCTGACCGCCGGTCGGGCGGCCGATGGACCATGCGGCTGGCGGACCGAGCGACAAGGCGGCCGGACGGACGACACAGCTGACCAGGCGACGGGTTCACCGCGCGCGGCGCGACCGCCAGCGCTCGCGCGGTGTCCGAAGTCGCAGTCTCGCGCCGCGCCTGGCGCGCGCGAAACGCCGACTGGGACGATTGGTCTCACTCGGCCTGGGGCCTTGGTGGGCAACCGCCCACCGCGCCAGCCCTGGCAGCGGTCGAGCAAACCCCGGCCCAACCCGGCCGTGTCTGAAAGCGGAGGCAGCATCGTGCGCAAGGTACTGGTCGCCAATCGGGGCGAGATCGCGGTCCGGGTCATCCGGGCCTGTCGGGACGCCGGGCTGGCCTCGGTGGCGGTGTACGCCGAACCGGATCGGGACGCGCTGCACGTGCAGATGGCGGACGAGGCGTACGAGCTGGGCGCGTCCACCCCAGGCGACTCATACCTGGCGATCGACAAGCTGATCGATGTCGCGGTGCGGTCCGGCGCGGACGCGGTGCACCCCGGATACGGGTTCTTGTCGGAGAACGCCAACTTCGCCCAAGCGGTGGAGGACGCCGGGCTGACCTGGATCGGCCCGCCGGCGCAGGCGATCGCGGATCTGGGCGACAAGGCCACCGCCCGGCACATGGCGATCCGGGCCAACCTTCCGCTGGCCCCCGGCACCAAGGACCCGGTCTCCGGCGTCGACGAGGTGGTCGCCTTCGCCAAGGAGCACGGCCTGCCGATCGCGATCAAAGCGGTGTTCGGCGGCGGCGGACGCGGGCTGAAAATCGCCTACACCCTGGACGAGGTCCCCGACCTGTATGAGACCGCGGTGCGCGAGGCGGTCACCGCGTTCGGTCGCGGCGAGTGCTTCGTCGAGCGGTACCTGGAGCGCTCCCGGCACGTCGAGGCGCAGGTGCTGGCCGACAAGCACGGCAACGTGATCGTGGCCGGCCTGCGCGACTGCTCGCTGCAGCGGCGCAACCAGAAGCTGGTCGAGGAGGCGCCCGCGCCATTCCTCACCGACGAGCAGCGCGCCAAGATCTACAACGGGGCGAAGGCCATCTGCAAGGAGGCCGGCTACTACGGGGCCGGCACGGTGGAGTTCATCGTCGGCCGCGACGGCATGGTGAGCTTCCTGGAGGTCAACACCCGGCTGCAGGTGGAGCACCCGATCACCGAGGTGACCAGCGGCATCGACCTGGTGCGCGAGCAGTTCCGCATCGCCGACGGGGAGAAGCTGCGCTTCACCGAGGACCCCGTGCCGCACGGGCACGCCTTCGAGTTCCGCATCAACGGCGAGGACCCGGGCCGGGGCTTCCTGCCCGCGCCGGGCACCATCACCGCCTATCGCGAGCCCTCCGGCCCGGGCGTGCGCGTCGACTCCGGCTTCGGGCTGGGCGCGGTGGTCAGCGGCTCGTTCGACTCGTTGATCTCCAAGCTCATCGTGTACGGCGAGACCCGCGTCGAGGCGTTGGAGCGGGCCCGCCGGGCGCTGGAGGAGTACCAGATCGAGGGCATGGCCACCGCGCTGACCTTCCACCGGGCGGTGGTGCGCGACCCGGCCTTCATCACCGAGCCGTTCAGCATCTTCACCCGCTGGATCGAGACCGAGTTCGACAACCAGATCCCGGCCTACACCGGCGGCGTCACCGCTGAGGCGGAGGCCCCGCGCGAGACGGTGGTGGTCGAGGTCGGCGGCAAGCGGCTGGACGTG
>WQZC01000233.1 GCA_009780925.1 Actinomycetes bacterium
CCCGACGCGGATGACCCTCTATCCGATCAACCGCTCCCGGCTCGCCCCGCCGGGGGACGCGCAGCTCAATCCCAGATACGTCTTCGACAGCTTCGTCATCGGCTCGAGCAATCGGTTCACCCACGCCGCTGCGGTCGCTGTCGCCGAGGCCCCCGCCAAGGCTTACAACCCGCTGTTCATCTATGGCGCGTCCGGCCTCGGCAAGACCCATCTGCTCCACGCCATCGGCCACTACGCCCAGCGGCTGTTCCCTGGCATCCGGGTCCGCTACGTCTCCAGCGAGGAGTTCACCAACGACTTCATCAACTCCGTCCGCGAAGACAAGATGCAGGCGTTCCAAAACCGCTACCGCTCCGTCGACATCTTGTTAATCGATGACATCCAGTTCATCGAACGCGCCGAGCGCACCCAGGAGGAGTTCTTCCACACCTTCAACACCCTGCACAACGCCAACAAACAGATCGTCATCAGCTCCGACCGCCCGCCACGCCAGCTGTCCACCCTTGAGGAACGGCTGCGCACCCGGTTCGAGTGGGGACTGATCACCGACGTCCAGGTGCCCGATCTGGAGACCCGTATCGCCATCTTGCGCAAAAAGGCCGCCCAAGAGGGAATCAACCCCCCTTCGGAGGTCTTGGAGTTCATCGCCACCAAGATCCAAAGCAACATCCGAGAGCTCGAGGGCGCGCTCATCCGAGTCACCGCCTTCGCCTCGCTTTCCAAACAGGACATGGACATGGCATTGGCCGAGGTGGTCCTGCGCGACCTGATCAGCGAATCGGATCAGCCACAAATCACCGCCGCCGTCATCATGTCTGTCATCGCCGAGTACTTCTCGGTCAGCATCGACGACCTCACTGGCATCTCACGCAGCCGCGTGCTGGTGCAAGCACGCCAAATCGCCATGTATCTGTGTCGCGAACTGACCGATTTGTCCCTTCCGAGGATCGGCCAGACCTTCGGCGGCCGCGACCACACCACCGTCATGCACGCCGATCGCAAGATTCGTTCGCTGATGCAGGAACGGATGACGGTGTTCCACCAGATCACCGAGCTCACCAGCAGAATCAAAGCCCGGGCGGCCCAGTCATGAACCCAGCCGCCGGCCCGACCGCGCCGTCGCCACGCTCACTCCACCACGCCCGGCCAACTAACCAATCCCACCACCACGACACTCATACACACCCTGTGGATCACTCTGTGGATTACCTCCAATCCACTGTTGACGAACCGTCTGGCCGACTCCTCCACAACCTTCGCGCACACCTGTCCACCACCACCGCCGGCATCACTTCCACAGCCTCCACACCCATGTTTCCGGTCCTGGACACGGTTTTCCACAAATCCACAACAGCGATGACGGACGCTGATCGTACTTCCAACACAGCTTCATACAACGGCACTCCCTGGCCCACATTTGGGGAACCTCCGCGCCGCATCAACCAGCAGATGGAGACGTCATGAAGATCAGAGTCGAACGCGACGCGCTGGCCGAAGCCGTCGGTTGGGCGGCTCGCAGCCTGTCCGCGCGCCCGGCCATGCCGGTGCTCGGCGGGCTTTTGTTGACCGTCCAGGACACGATGCTGTCCCTATCGGGATTCGACCTGGAGGCATCGACCCAAGTCGACCTTGAGGTCAGCGTCGGCCAGCCCGGCACCGCCTTGGTCTCCGGCCGGTTGCTCAATGAGATCAGCCGCGCCCTTCCCCAGCACCCAGTTGACATCTGGCTCGATGGCGCGCGCCTTTCCATCTCGTGTGGCCCGGCCAAGTTCACTCTGCCCACGATGCCGGTGGAGGACTACCCCAGGCTGCCCGCGATGCCCACCGTCGCTGGCACCGTGGACAGCGCGTTGTTCGCGACCGCCGTGGCGCAAGTCGCCGTCGCCGCCGGCCGGGACGACACCTTGCCGATGCTCACCGGCGTCCGGTTGGAGATCGACGGCGACCACCTCACCATGGCCGCCACGGACCGCTACCGGCTGGCGGTGCGTGAGTTGACCTGGGTGCCCAGCGACCCGTCCGGGTTCAGCACTCAAGTGCTGGTCCCGGCCCGCGCGCTGAGCGAAGCCGCCAAGAGCCTTTCGCACGCCGAGACGATGACCATCGCGCTATCCGCGCCATCGCCTAACGCTGGTTCGGCGGACGGTGAGGGCATCATCGGCTTCACCGGATCCGGCCGGCGCGCCACCACCCGACTGTTGGACGTCCAGTTCCCGCCGTACCGCACGCTGCTGCCCAGTGACTGGTCCTCGCACGCCGAGATCGAGGTCGCGGCGCTCGCCGAGGCGGTGCGTCGAGTCGCCCTGGTCGCCGAGCGCGGCACCCCAGTGCGGTTGGAGTTCACTTCGGACGGTCTGGCCTTGTCCGCCGGCGGGGAGCAGGAAGGCCTGGCCGAGGAGCAACTGGAAGTGGCTTATGAGGGCGAGCCGCTGGCCACCGCGTTCAACCCGTCATTCCTGCTCGACGGCCTGGGCGCGCTCGGCAGCCCGGCCGCGCGGATGCTGTTCACCGCGGCCAGCAAGCCGGCGGTGTTGCGGCCGTTGGCCGAAGAGGCCACCGATGACTACACCTATCTGATCATGCCGGTGCGTTTGCCGAGCTGAGTCCGATGCGCGTGCGGCACCTGCAACTGGCTGACTTTCGCAATTGGGTGAGCGCGCAAGTCACTTTCGAGCCTGGACCGTGCGTGCTCGTCGGTCCGAATGGTCAAGGCAAGACCAACTTGGTCGAGGCGCTCGGCTATGTGGCCAGTTTGGGCAGCCATCGGGTGACCGCGGATGCACCCTTGATCCGGGCCGGGGCGAGCAGCGCCGCAGTGCGCGCCTCGGTGATCAGCGCGGGGCGGGAATTGCGGGTGGAACTGGAAATCGCTCCCGGGCGGACCAACCGCGCCAAACTCAATGGAGTTCCGCAACGCCGTCCCCGCGACGTGTTGGGTGTGCTGCGCATCGTCTTGTTCGCGCCGGAGGATCTCGCCATCGTCCGTGGCGACCCGGCGGAACGGCGCCGTTTCCTCGACGAGTTGGCAACCGCGCGCGCGCCCCGATTGGCCGGCGTCCGAGCTGATTATGAGCGGGCGCTCAGGCAACGCGGCGCGCTGCTGAAATCCGCCGGTGGTGGTCGCGCCGGCGCGAGCCAGCTGGCCACCCTGGATGTCTGGGACGGCCACCTGGCCCGGCACGGTGGGGAGTTGCTGGCCGCGCGCCTGGCCTTGGTGGACGCCGTGGCCCCGCACGCCGCCGCCGCCTATCGTCAAGTCGCGCCCACCGCGGCGCCCTTGCGGTTGCGGTACTTGACTTCCGTCGCAGACAAGCTCCCTGAGCCAGCCAGCGCGGACGCGCTCGAGCAAGCGTTGTTGGACGCGTTGCGCCGAGCTCGCCCGCAGGAGATCGAGCGCGGCGTCAACTTGGTCGGCCCGCACCGTGACGACCTGGAGTTGCGGTTGGGGGAGTTGCCGACCCGCGGCTACGCCAGCCACGGCGAGTCCTGGTCGACCGCGCTCGCGCTGCGCCTAGGTTCCTACGATCTGCTGCGGGCGGACGGCGCGGAACCCGTGCTCATCCTCGATGACGTGTTCGCCGAGCTGGACGTTGGCCGGCGCGCGCAACTGGCCGCGGTGGCCGCCACCGCGGAGCAGTCGATCATCACCGCGGCGGTGCCTTCCGACGTGCCCGATCAGCTGGCCGGGGCGCGTTACGAGGTTTGCGAGGGGAGCGTCCGCCGTGTCTGCTGACCGACCCACCGACGCCCCCGCCGAGCCCGCCCCAGTCGTGGCTGCGCCCGCCGTGCCCGGCCCGGCCGCCGTCGCCCCAGTCGTCGTCGACCCCGTCGCGGCTGATTCGGCACCGCAGCCGGCGCCAGAGGGTCCCCCGCGAACCGGGCCCGACCTGGCCCGAGCGGCGCTGGCCGACGCGCAACGGATCGCCCGCGACCGCCCCCGCGCCAGCCG
>WQZC01000234.1 GCA_009780925.1 Actinomycetes bacterium
AGGCTCCAAGGCGGCCGATGTGAAGGACCTGGCCGGGCTCAAGGGCATGCTCATTGGCGCGGCGGCCGCGTCCACCAGCTTCAACGCGATCGAAGGCGCCATCCCGGGCGCCAAGGCGCAGGTGTTCAACTCCAACGACGACGCGGTCCTGGCGCTGAAAAACCACCAGATCGACGCCATCGTGGTGGACCTGCCGACCGCCTTCTACCTGACCAGCGCCGAGCTGGACAACGGCGTGCTCGTCGGCCAGCTGCCGCCCACCGCCGGGGTGAGTGACAGCTGGGGCATCGTGCTGCCCAAGGACAGCCCGCTGACCGCGGAGATCGACAAGGCCCTTGACGCGCTCAAGGCGAATGGTCAGCTCGACCAGATCACCCAGCAGTGGCTCGGGGCGGGCGCCGGCGCGCCAACGCTCAGCTGACCACTGGTTGCGTGGCCGGGACAGGCGATCTCGCCGCCCGGCGTCCCAGCGACATCGAGCTGGGACGCCGGGCGTTCCGCCGTAAGCAGACCGGCCGCTCGGTGCTGATCAGCATCGTCTCCACGCTGGCGCTCGCCGTGATCTTGTGGTTCACGGTGGTCAACACGCCCGGGTGGAAGACGGTGCAACACAGCTTCTTCGACGCCCACACCTTCGTCGAGGCCTGGCCGCGGGTGTTCCGCGGGTTCGTGCTCAACATCGAGGTGCTGATCGTCGCGGCGGTCGGCGTGGCGATCCTCGGCACCGGCATCGCCGCCGTGCGAACCCTGCGCGGGCCGGTGTTCTTCCCGCTGCGCGCGCTCGCCGCCGGGTACACCGACCTGTTCCGCGGCCTGCCGCTGATCATCGTGTTGTACCTGGTCGGATTCGGGGTGCCGGGCCTTCAGTTCACCCAGGCGCGCATTCCGGCGCAGGTCTGGGGCACCGTCGCGCTGATCCTCACCTATGGCGCCTACGTCGCCGAGGTGCTGCGCGCCGGCATCGAGGCGGTGCACCCGTCGCAGATGCTCGCGGCCCGGGCGCTCGGCCTGTCGCGCGGTCGCGCGCTGCGGATGGTGGTGCTGCCGCAGGCCATCCGCAAGGTGTCGCCCGCGCTGATGAACGACTTCATCTCGATGCAGAAGGATGTCGGTCTGATCTCGGTGCTCGGCGCCATCGATGCGGTGCGCGGGGCTCAAATCCAGACCGCGCAGGCGTTCAACTTCACCCCCTACGTGCTGGCCGGTCTGCTGTTCGTGGTGTTGGCGCTGCCGATGATCCGGGTCACCGACTGGTATTCGGCGCGGTTGCGCGCGCGCGAGCAGATGGGGGCATTGTGAGGCGACAGCGAGTGAGGATCGCAGCGAGCGCGGACCGGAGCGAGCGCGGAGCCGAACGGATGTCATTGTGACCGTCGACTACGCCTTTGGGGGCGCGCAGGCGGAGTCCTCGCCGGTGCTGCGGGTGGCGGACCTGTGGAAGTCGTTCTCCGGGAATGTCGTGCTCGCCGGGATCGATCTTGAAGTTAACGCGGGCGGTGTGGTGGCGCTGATCGGGCCGAGCGGCTGCGGCAAGTCCACCCTGCTGCGCTGTCTGAACTTGCTTGAGCGCGTGGACGACGGACAGATCTGGCTGCGCGGGCAAGACATCACCGATCCGCGGGTCAACGCGGATCGGGTCCGCGCTCGGTTCGGCGTCGTGTTCCAGCAGTTCAACCTGTTCCCGCACCGCACGGTGCTGGACAACGTCACCCTGGCCATGCGCAAGGTGCAGAAGATCCCCCGGGCCGAAGCCGAGCAGCGCGGTCTGGAGCTACTCGACCGCATCGGGTTGGCCGACCGCGCCCAGGAGCACCCGGACCGGTTGTCGGGCGGGCAGCAGCAGCGAACCGCGATCGTGCGGGCCATCGCCGGGCGGCCCGAGGTGCTGCTGCTGGACGAGATCACCAGCGCGCTGGACCCGGAGCTGGTGGACGAGGTGCTCACCCTGGTGCGCGAGCTCGCCGAGACCACCACCATTGTGATGGCCACCCACGAGTTGGCCTTCGCCCGTGACATCGCCACCGAGGTGCTGTTCCTGGATGGCGGGCATGTGGTCGAGCGCGGCGCGCCGGACGCGGTGCTCACTGATCCGCAGCAGGCGCGCACCAGCGAGTTCCTGCGCCGTTTCCGGCGCGGCGCCCTGTGACGGCTGAGCCCCGCTGGGCGCGGCACGCGATCTTCTGGCGGGTCTATCCGCTCGGATTCGTCGGCGCGTTCCCGCAACCGGCCGCTGGCCCCGCGGTGCCGGGTGAGCACCGGCTGCGGCGCGTCATCGGCTGGCTGGACCACGCGGTCGCGCTCGGCGCGTCTGGGATCGCGCTCGGTCCGATCTTCGCCTCCTCCACGCATGGCTACGACACCATCGACCACCTGCGCCTCGACCCGCGCCTGGGCGACGAGGACGACTTCGATGAGCTGGTGGGGGAGGCGCATCGGCGCGGCCTGCGGGTGCAGCTGGACGGGGTGTTCAACCACGTCAGCCGGGAGCATCCGAGGGTGTTGGCGGCGCTGGCTGACGGAGCCGGCGACCCGTCGGCGTGGTTCCGGGTCAGCGCCGGGGCGGACGGTCAGCCGGTGCTTGAGACCTTCGAGGGCCATCACGGGCTGGTCGCGCTCAACCACGCCAGCCCGACGGTCCGCGACTATGTCGTCGAGGTGCTGTGCCATTGGCTCGATCGCGGCGCGGACGCCTGGCGGCTGGACGCGGCCTACGCGGTGCCGCGCGAGTTCTGGGCCGAGGTCCTGCCCCGGGTGCGCGCCGCGCACCCGGGCGTGCACATCGAGGCGGAGGTGATCCATGGCGCGTACGCCGACTTCGTCGCGGCGAGCACCGTGGACGCGGTCACCCAATACGAGCTGTGGAAGGCGATCTGGTCGTCGATCAACGACCGCAACTTCCACGAGCTGAATTGGGCGCTGAGCCGGCACAACCAGCTGCTGGCCTCGTTCGCGCCGGCGACCTTCGTCGGCAACCACGACGTGACCCGGATCGCCAGCCAGATCGCCGACCGTCGGCACCTGCCGCACGCCATCGCGCTGCTGGCGCTGCTCGGCGGCACCCCGACGATCTACGCCGGCGATGAGTTCGGTATGCGCGGGATCAAAGAGAACCGGGCTGGCGGCGACGACGCGATCCGCCCGGAGTTCCCCGCCTGCCCCACTGAGCTGCCGGGTCGGGACATGGAGATCCTGCGCCTGCACCAGCTGCTGCTCGGGCTGCGCCGTCGCCATCCCTGGCTGCACCGGGCCATCAGTGCCACCACCCACCTCGGCAGCGACCACCTCGGCCTGCGCTTGGCCGCGAATGGGAGCGAGGCGCCCGGCGATGGTGGCGGCGCGGACGCGTTGCTGCTCGACCTGAACCTGTCCGACCAGGCGCGGGACCTCCCTCCTGGAGCGGGCGTGCTGCTGGCCGATCGGGCCACGACCAGCGCCTTGCCCGGAGGGCACGCGCGAGTGGCTCCGCACGGCTGGGCGGTGACCGCCGACGCGGGTCGCTGACCGCCGCTGGGCGCTCCTCACCGCGCTTGAATCGCTCCTCACCGCACGTGAACCGCCCCCAACCGTGCTTGAACCGGCCCCAACCGTTGATGATCATGGCAAAACGTCAAATCATTCGTTGCCCGCGCTTGATCATCAACGGTCTTGGGAGGATGGAAGCTCGGGATCGGTGGCGGGCGCGGCGTCGGTGGTGGCGGGCGCGGCGTCGGTGGTGTCGGAGTCGGTGTGGGTGAGGCTGGCCTCGCGGTGTCCCGCCCCAGCGGTGAGGGGAGTCACTCGTTCCAAGATGGGCGAGGCTGTCGCAGGACTTAGGGCGCCTCACGCGAAACTGCCTGACTTGCCGCTCGGAGGCCCAGGATCACGGGCCTCCGGATCCCCGGGATTGGAGTTCCCCATAACACTCAGGGCGTCGGGTGGTGGGCCATCATCGTGCGGCCATTTGGG
>WQZC01000235.1 GCA_009780925.1 Actinomycetes bacterium
CATGTTGCCGCCGTCGGCGGTGCCCCCCGCGCCGAGCTGGTCGAGCAACGCGAGGGTGAACTGTTGCTCGGCCGTCGCCAGGGGGTCGATCGCGGTCGGGTCCGGGGCGCTGGTCGGACGGTCCGCCGCCATCAGCTGGACGCCGCCGGCGAGCCGAGCGGCGACCCGTACGCCATCGCCGGTGACCGGCGCGGGCGCGCCGGCAGGGGAGGTGGCACCAGGCCCGGCGACGGGCCGGGGTGATGAGCCGGGCACGGTGAGCGGGACCACGATCGCCGCCGCGAGCACTGCCGCCGCCACCGTCGCCAATCCGAACCGGCGCCGGTGCGCGCGCCCGGCGGCCCGGCTGACCGCCGCCGAGTCCAGCCAATGGGCGGTCACCTTGGTGTCATCGAGTCTCATCTGCTTCCTCCATCGTGTCTTGTTTGGGCGCGGTTTAGGCGCGGTTCGGGTGTGCGGACACTGCGTGGCGCCGCGTGGCCGCAGGGGAGCCGCTATGTTGAGCCGGCGTCGCCTTCGGCGTCCGCGAGCACGCCGGCCAGGCGGGTGCGGCCCCGGGACAGCCAGGACTTGACCGTCCCTTCCGGCGCGCGCAACTCGGCGGCCACTTCCGCCACGCTGAGCCCGACATGATGCTTGAGCACCAGGGCGGCTCGCTCGCGGTGCGGCAGGGTGGCCAGGGCGTCGAGCAGCGCCGTCTGCGTTGGCTGGAACTCGACCCGCCCGGCACCGCGCGGCAGGCCCAGCAACATCCGACGCGCCTTGCGGAACCGGCTGACCGCCAGGTTGTGCGCCACCCGTCGCACCCAGCCCTCCGGGTCGTCGAGCGCGGACACCCGCGGCCAGCGCGACCAAGCGCGGATGAACGCCTCCTGGACGTGGTCGACCGCTTCGATGGGATCACCGGTGAGCGCGGCCACTTGCACCGCCAGTCGATCCCGGCAGGATCGGTAGAAGACTTCGAAGTCATCCATCGTGTCACCTGTCATCTGTTGCCGTTCATCTGTTGTCGTCACTTGACCAAGACGCGCCTCAACCATGGCACAGGTTGCGTCGCGCCCGGACGTTCCGCGGCGGGGCCGCCGCCATGAGCCGAACGCGGTGCCGAGCTGATCGCGCAAGCCGCGCCGCGCCTGAACGTTCCGCGCCTGAAGGTTCCGCGCGGGCGATTCAGCGCGGACCATCCGGCGCGGGCGCGCTCGCGGCTGGCGCGCAGTCGGATATCGGATAGGTTGGCGGTCATGCGCCCATGGCCCGCCACGCCCGTACCGTCATTGCCCGGACCGGGCGTCCCGCTGCGGCTGTTCGACACGGCGTCTGGCGCGGTGGGCCCCACCGCGCCGGAGGGGACCGCTCGGATGTTCGTCTGCGGCATCACCCCTTATGACGCGACGCACCTGGGCCACGCGGCCACCTACTTGGCCTTCGACATGGCGCAGCGGGTGTGGCGCGACGCCGGCCATCCGGTGCGATATGTACAGAATGTGACTGACGTGGATGATCCGTTGCTGGAACGGGCCGCCGCCATCGGACAGGACTGGGCGGCGCTGGCCGCCAGCGAGATCGACCTCTTTCGTGACGACATGGCCGCGCTGCGGGTCCTGCCGCCGGACGAGTACGTCGGGGTGGTCGAGTCGGTCGGCGATGTCGTGGGCGCGGTCGCGCAGCTGTTGGCCGACGGCGCGGCCTACTGGCTGGACGGCGACGTCTACTTCCGCGTCTCCGCCGCCCGCGACTTCGGCTACGAGTCCGGGTGCGACGCGGCCACCATGACGGAGCTTTTCGCCCAGCGCGGCGGCGATCCGGATCGACCCGGCAAGCGCGACCCACTGGACTCACTGCTGTGGCGTGGGCCGCGACCGGGTGAGCCGCGCTGGGACACCGAGCTGGGCCGCGGACGGCCCGGCTGGCACATCGAGTGCGCGGTGATCGCGCTGCGCCACCTGGGCATGGGCATTGATGTGCAGGGCGGCGGCTCCGACCTGATCTTCCCGCATCACGAGCACTCCGCCGCGCTGGCCGAGGCGCTCACTGGGGCACACCCCTTCGCCCGGCATTACGTGCATACCGGGATGATCGGTCTGGACGGGGAGAAGATGAGCAAATCTCGGGGCAACCTGGTGTTCGTCTCCAAACTGCGCGAGGCCGGCGTTGAGCCGATGGCGATCCGGCTGGCTCTCCTGGACGGGCACTACCGCGCCGATCGCGAGTGGACCGACGCCGCGCTGGTTCGCGCAGGGGAGCGGCTGGCGCGCTGGCGCGCGGCGGTGCGTCTGCCCGACCCGCCCGACGCGAGGGCGCTGCTAGCCGAGATGCGCGACCGGCTGGCGGACGACTTGGACACCGCCGGGGCGTTGGACGCAGTGGACCAATGGGCGGTCGCCGCGCTGGCCAGCGGGTCGGCTGTCGCGGGTCCCGGGGCATCAGGAGCGGGCGACGGCGATCCGGCGGCACTGGTCCGCGATCTCGTGGATGGGCTGCTCGGCGTGCGGCTGTGACCCAGGCCGGCGAAGGGCGCGGGCTGGCGAAGCGGTGACTGGCGAAGCCGTGACTGGCGAAGCGGGAACCGGCCGGGCCTGTGTTCGCTCTGGGGATGTGACGCGGGCTGGCGAAGGGCGCGCGAATCGCGCTCGAGGCCGCGAAATCGGCCCAGCCTCGGGCGCTCCTTGGGATCGGGCCGAATCGCGCGGTCGCGGCGATCGGGCGGCGGCGATCGGGTGGCGGTGATCGGGTGAGGGGCGGCGACGCGGGTGCCCGTGGGGACGGTTGCGATCGGGAGCGAGGGACGCGGCGCGCCGCACCGAGCACCATCGATAGCAGGTTACTGACGGCATCTCGATAGCTCCTTCACGCGGGGAGGAGGGTGACCGTCGCGCTTGCATGTGCCGCAGTCTCACCCGTTGGGAATCGGGAAGGCTCTTGCATCTCGAACACGTGTGCGATAGAATCGACTTGTGTTCGAGACCTCGTTGACGACGCCAGCCGGCGTGTTGCCGGGCAGGTCAGCAGGGTCCAGATTGGCGCCGGCGGCTGACCCGCCTGGGCCGATCGATGTGCTGCGGGCTGGGGTTGACGAGCTGGCTGGGTTGGAACTGAGTCGTGTGACCGGCGCGGAGTTGTTGGATCTCGTTCGGGATCTGGAGGTTGAGAAGCGTCGGTTGGAGGGGGTGGATCAGGCGCTGTTGGCGCAGTTGGGTCTGCGGCACCTGGCTGGGGAGAAGGGTTTCCGGGACACCGCCGCGCTGCTGGTGCACACGCTGCGGATCAATCCGGTGGAGGCGCGGCTGCGGGTCGGCGACGCCGCCGATTTCGGGCCGTCCGCCACGTTGACCGGGCAGGCGCTGCCTCCGGTGTTCCCCGAGCTGGCTGCCGCGATCAACGCCGGGGAGATCTCGGCGCGGCACGCGCGGGCGATCACGAACTTCGTCGACGCACTTCCCAAATCGGTCCCGCCCGAGGTCGCCGATACCGCCCAGGAGCACCTGCTGAAGGCGACTGCGCAGACTTACCCAGCTCAGGTGGCGAAACTCGCTACCGCCTTATTGGCACGGCTGGATCAGGATGGGCCCGAGCCGCATGAGGAGGCCGAGCAGCGGCGCCGCGGGTTCACCATGTTCACCGGTTCGGATGGTTGGTCGAAGTCGGAGGGGTATCTGTCGCCGTTGTTGACGGCGTCGTTCAATGCGCTGTTTGACTCGTTGGGCGGGCCGAAGCCGGCCGAGGATGGGACGGCGGATGACCGGTCCCCGGCGGCGCGGCGGCACGACGCATTGTTGGACGCGGCGCAGCGGCTGTTGCGGTCGGGTTCGCTGCCGGATTCTGGGGGCGCGCCGATCACGGTGCTTGTCACGATGAGCGAGTCGGATCTGCGCGAGCGCGTCGCGCACGCGACGGGCCGGGGAGCCGGCGGCGCTCAGGACGCTACCGATTGCGGGG
>WQZC01000236.1 GCA_009780925.1 Actinomycetes bacterium
GTGGGGCATTTGGTGGCGTGTCATTTCCCGGAGGTCCGCGCCGAAGTCGTCGCCGGAGCCGAGTCCGGGGGCGCCGAACCGGGCGTCGGATAGTGCCTTCCCGGGCGTGGTCGGACACCGGCCTGTGCCACATGGTCGAGGCCGGCGCCGACGAGGTGGCGGTGCGGGACGTCGACGGCCCCGAGGAGATGTCTGATTGCGTGGCGTTGTATTCCCGCGTTATGGGATTGGACCCTGGCGACGGCAGCCTCAACCCGCGCCTCCTCATCGCTTTGCAACACAACAGCGGCATTGTGGTCGGCGCCTACGAGCGACGGGACCTGGTTGGGTTCGCGTACGGATTCCTGGCCCGTGACCCGAACGGCTCGCTGTATGAGTACTCCCAGTTGGCGGTGGTGGACGCGGCGCGCCAGGACCATGGCATCGGACGCCAACTGAAGCACGCCCAGCGCGAACGCTGCCTGGCCGCCGGCATCATGACCATGCGGTGGGTGTTCGATCCGCTCAAAGCACGCAACGCGCACTTCAACCTGGACGTTCTGGGCGCGCGACTGGTGGCGCTCGTTCCGTCCATGTACGGCAGCGAGGGATTCGGCGCGGACCGCGGCGACGACACCGACCGCTTCGTCACCGAGTGGGACTTGACCAGGCGCCCGAGGCCCGCCTCGCGGGTTCCGGTCGAGCGCGCGTGGTCGATTGGGGAGACCAGACGCGACCATGGCGACCTGTTGGTCGCGGTGCCCGCGCGATGGAGCGGCTACCGTGCCCAGCTCGACCCGACAGAGGCGGCGGCGACCCGGCACAAGCTGCGCGAGGTGTTTCAATCGGCGCTTCTCTCGGGCCTGATCGGGGTCTCGTGTCGTGCCATCAATGAGGAGATCGCGGTGTATCGTTTCGCCTCCACCGGGCCGTCGGCGGTCGGGGTGGGCCAATGACCGTCGTCATCGCGCGCGTCGACATCGCCGTGGTGCGGCTGCCTTTGGTGCATGAGTTCGAGACCAGCTCGCATCGCAAGAATCACCTGGATCACATCCTGGTGCGGGTGACCTCGACGGACGGTGTGGTCGGCTGGGGTGAGTGCGCCTGCCCAAGTGATCCCTACTACTGCGGCGAGACGACCGAAACCTGCTGGTCAATCGCGGGGGAGCACCTCGCGCCGCTGCTGATCGACAAGCCCTGGGAGCATCCGGCCGACGCCGCCGCGCTGCTGGCCAAGGTGTCGGGGAACCCGTTCGCCCGCGCGGGTGTGGAGATGGCCTGCTGGGACCTGTACGGGCGGGTCGCGGGGGAATCGCTGGCGGCATTGGTCGGTGGCACCGCGGAGCGGTGCGAAGCCGGGGTCAGCCTCGGCATCGAGCCGACGATCGACGACTTGCTCACCCAGGTGCAAGCCCATTTGGCGCAGGGATATCGGCGCATAAAGCTGAAGATCAGACCGGGATGGGATGTCGCGCCGGTCCGCGCGGTGCGCGAGGCGTTCGGAGACGTGACGTTGCAGGTGGACGCGAACACCGCCTACCCGGCCGACGCGGCGCCGCGCCTGGCGCGCCTCGACCGGTTCGGGCTGGCGATGATCGAGCAACCGTTCGCCGCCGACGAATTGCTCGCCCACGCGCGACTCGCGCAGTCGCTGGACACGGCCATCTGCCTGGACGAGTCGATCACCTCCCAGGCGATGCTTCGGGTCGCGCTTCGGCTCGGCGCCTGCTCGATCGTCAACGTCAAGGTGTCCCGGCTCGGCGGAATCGCCGCGGCGCGCGCCGTCCACGACGAGTGCTTCGCTCGCGGTGTCCCGGTTTGGTGTGGCGGCATGCATGAGTTCGGCATCGGGCGGGCGGCGAACCTGGCCGTGGCCAGCCTGCCCGGATTCGTGCTCCCGTCGGACGTGTCCGGATCCGACAAGTACTACCGTCGCGACATCCTGACCGAACCGATCCGGGCTCGCGACGGGTGGGTGCCCGTGCCACGCCAATCACCCGGCCTCGGGGTGGAGATCGACGAAGAAGTGGTGGCGGCGCACACCCTGCGCGCTCGCGCCATCCGTCGTGACAACGTTTCCGTCGGATTAGGAATCGAAGGAGTCTGAGCGCATGAAGGCATTTATCTCTGTTGACATGGAGGGCGGCACCGGGGTCACCTGTCCGGATGATTGTCAGCCGGGCAATCCGCGCTGGGACTACCACCGACGGTTGCTCACCGGCGACGTCAACGCCGCGGTGGCCGGATTCGCGCAGGCCGGCGCGGACGAGATCCTGGTCACCGAAGCGCACGCCACGCATCGGAATCTGCTGCTCGACCAGCTGGATGAGCGGGCCAGTTTGCTAATCGGCACCCACAAGCCGTTGGGCATGATGGAGGGCATCGACCGTTCCCCGGACGTGGCGGCTTTTGTCGGCTATCACGCTGGTGCCGGAACGATGGGCGTGCTGGCGCACACCTATCTGCCAAGTCAGATCACCGGGGTGCGCATCAATGGCGCGCCGGCGTCGGAGGGGCGGATGAACGCGCTATTGGCCGCCGAATATGGCGTGCCGGTCGTGCTGGTCACCGGTGACGATCGCGCCTGCGCGGATGCCGCCAACTACGCGCCCGAGGCGATCGGGGTGGCGGTCAAGACTTGCGTCGACCGGTATTCGGCGATCTGTCTGCCGCCGACGGTTAGCGCGGCGCGCATCACCGACGGCGCGGCGCGGGCGCTGCGCGCGGCGAGCGGACGGGTGGCGGTCGGTCGGGTGGCGGGCGGGCCGGTGGCCACTGGTCCGTACACCTGGGAGGTCTGCTTCGACGCGGCTCATTTGCCGCCGGTGTGTACCTACATCCCCGATGTGGAGCAGATCGACGAGCTCACCGTCCGCTTCGAGTTGGCGCGCATGTACGAGGGGATTCGTTGTTTCCGCGGGTTGACCCGGTTGGTCACCTCGGCGGTCGAACACACCTATGGCTGACCGGCGCCCGCCCGCGGCTCCGCCCGGCCCCCCTTCCGGCGTGCTGGACCGAGCCTTGGCCCTGCGGGAATGGGCGGCGCAGCGGTTGGCAACCCTGGTCAACTTGGACAGCCCATCCGGTGACGGTCCGTTGATCCGGGCGGTCACCGACCAGTTGGCGGACGGCTTCGCCCGGCTTGGCGGACGGATAGCCCGTGACGGCGACCATCTGGTCTGCCGCTGGCCCGGGCCGGGAGACGGCCATGTCCTGCTGGTCGGGCACGCCGACACGGTCTTTCCGGTGGGAACCGCGGCCCGGCGCCCGTTTCATCTGGACGGCGACACGCTTCGCGGGCCCGGCGTTCACGACATGAAAGGCGCGCTGGTCGCCGTCGAGCTGGCGCTGCGCCTGATCCACGGACAACCGCTGCGACGGCCGGTGCGGTTGGTCATCGTGGCTGACGAGGAGATCGGCAGCCCGGACGGACAGCGGGTGGTCGCGGCCCAGTCGGTCGGCGCGGTGGCCGCGCTCGGCCTGGAGCCGCCCCTGCCCGGTGGCGCGCTGAAGATCGGCCGACGGGGCGTGGCCCGGGTCCGGCTCGCGGTGCGGGGCGTCGCGGCGCACTCGGGACTCGACGCGGACGCCGGCGTGTCCGCGATCGATGAGCTGGTCGATCAGTTGTCGCTGCTGCGCGGCGCGTTCCCGTCTTGTGCCACTTTGAATGTGGGCGCCATCGCCGGCGGCGCGAAAGCCAATGTGATCGCCGCCGCCGCCGAGGCGGAACTGGGCTTGCGCTTCGCCGACCAGACGGAAGAGCGCCGGGTGTTCGAAGCGCTGGCGGGCCTCGCCCCGGTCCGCCCCGGCGCGCGACTGGACGTGACCCGACTGTCCCATCGCCCCGCCTGGCCCGAGGATCCGACCAACCCGTTGGCCGCCGAGCTGCGGGAGATCGCCGCCGGGTTGGGGCTGCGGCTGTCGGCCGGGACGTCCGGCGGCGCCGGGGACACCAA
>WQZC01000237.1 GCA_009780925.1 Actinomycetes bacterium
AATGACGCCCACTGGGCAGCCGACACCGCGTACATCGCCACCTCGGCTATCACCCCGATCAAGAAACCCAAACACCGCAAGCGGCTGGACTGGGAGAAAGAATTCAACCGGGCCATCGCTTCGCTGCGCGCCCCGGTGGAACACGCCATATCCCACCTCAAGAACTGGAAAACCCTGTCAACCGGCTACCGCGGACGCCTCGCGGAACTCCCCGACGCGATCCACCTGATAACCAAACTCGAACTCTACCGACTCGACTGGTAACCCAGATGAATAACACCCTGGTGCGCTCATGCTCAACTCCTAGTGTTCGGATCAGGGAATGGATGCTGCAATCTGGATGCTCGCCAGTGCCGGTTGGACCGACACCCAAGCAGTTCTGTGCAGATAGACGCCTCGTACCCGGCAGTCGCCGCAAATCACGCTCACAGACTGATTGCGATAGCGGCGGTCAATCCGCGCTCGGCTAATCGGGCGAGCCCCGAACAGGACTCGCGATGTTGCTGTCTAGGCCATCCCACCTCCAGCAAAATCGTTTTGGCATTAGTTTACGTCTACGCTGCACTCCTGTCAAGAACTCGACAAGACCCGTCATACCATGCTTCAAGGATCCAACGACGCATATGTCCAATAAGCGACGTCAGTCCAGATGACGGCAAATCCACTGTGCGAACCAGCAGCCGCGTTAGGGCCGGTTCGTCTGGATAGTCCGTACCCGCGCAAATACTATTGTGCTCAAGACACGTTTCGTCCGGAAAGACTGGATGAAAGAGGTTTTGATCACCGAGGGGTCCGTCGGTGCGCCACGCAAGCGCGCACTATCCGAAGGCGGCGGCCGGCGCGCACCACAAGGCGCGACCGCTGACGTCCTCGGGCAGCGCCAAAGCCCAGAACGGGTACGCGCCGCAGTTTGCCGGCTCCCCCCTCAACCAAACCACCTCGGCACCCTGGCACACAGTGAATCCAGCGGCGAGCTCCGCAGCTCACAATCGACGCGGTATGCCAGGAGCGGACTGCTATGGTATAAACACCATGGCAGATGAGAAGGTCCAAGATGCCAACCCGTCCTCACTCCGAGACAGCCGAGCGACGTCGGGCGCAGATGTCTGCTGTCGAGCGCGCCCAGGCCGACGCTTTCAGCGCCGCCGCGAAACTGGCCGCAGATGTGCTTGCGCTTCGTTTGACCAATGACCTCACCCAAAACAAGCTCGCCGAGCTGGCCGGAATCGCCCAGGCCGATCTGAGCCGTATCGAGCGCGGTCAGGCCAACCCGACGATCGCCACCTTCGAGAGGATCGCGCGCGCGCTAAACGCAGACGTGCGCATGGTTCCCCGCGAAGCCGCGCCCGCCGCCTGACCAACCTGCCCCGCTTGTCCAGCGGAAACACCGTGATCAAGTCGCGTGTCATGCGAACTATTCGCATGACACGCGACTTGATCACGGCTGCCGCCCACCCGAACGCGACGCGCCAGCCGAACGCGGCGCGCTGCCCGGACGCGGCAGCTCCCAGCCGAACGCGACGGGCCACCCGAACGCGACGCCGCCCAACGCCGCGCGACGCCGCGCGGCGGCCGCTAGGCGAAGGCGGCGGCCACCAGCTCGCGCTGCTGGGCCTCATGCACGCCCGCCGAGCCCACCGCCGGGGACGCCGCCGCCGGCCGGGACACCCGGCGCAGGGCGCGACCGCCGAGGTGTTCGGGCAACGCCAGCGCCAGGAACGGGTACGCCCCGCAGTTCGCCGGCTCCTCCTGCACCCAAACCACCTCGGCGCCCGGGTGCTTGGCCAACTCGGCGGCGAGTTCCGCGCCCGGCACCGGGTACAGCTGCTCGACCCGGATGATCGCCACATCGGTCCGGCCGCACGCCGCGCGCTCCTGGGCCAAGTCGTAGTAGACCTTGCCCGCGCACAGCAGCACCCGGCGCACCCCGGCCGGATCAGCCGCCGGACCGACGGCCGGATCAGCGGCCGAACCGGTGACGGCATCGCCGATCACCGGGCGGAACCCGCCGGAGGTGAACTCGGACAGCGCGCTGACCGCCGCTTTGTGCCGCAGCAGCGATTTCGGGGTGAAGGCGATCAGCGGTCGGTGCTCCGCGCTCAGCGCCTGGCGGCGCAGCAGGTGGAAGTGGTTCGCCGGCGAGGAACACATGGTGATGGTCATGTTTCCCTCGGCGGCCAGCTGCAGGTACCGCTCCGGACGCGCCGACGAGTGGTCCGGCCCCTGCCCCTCGTAGCCGTGCGGCAGCAGCAACACGACCCCCGAGTGCTGCCCCCACTTGGCCTCACCGGCGGCGATGAACTCGTCGATGATCGTTTGCGCTCCGTCGGCGAAGTCGCCGAACTGCGCCTCCCAGCACACCAGCGCGTCCGGCCGGGCCACCGAGTAGCCGTACTCGAAACCCATCGCCGCGTATTCGGAGAGCAGCGAGTCGTAGGCCAGGAACGGCGCCTGATCGGCGGACAGGCCGCGCAGCGGCGAGTACTCCGCGCCGGTGCGGCGATCGATCAGCACCGCGTGGCGTTGGGTGAAGGTGCCGCGCCGGAAGTCCTGGCCGGCCAGCCGAACCGGACGGCCGTCGAGCACCAGCGAACCGAACGCGAACAGCTCGGCGGTCGCCCAGTCGACGCCACCGGTGCCAGCCATCGCCACCCGGCGCGCGATCTGCGGCGCCAGCCGAGGGTGGATGGTGAAGCCGTCCGGCGGGTTGGCGTAGGCGTCGGCGATCCGGCCGATCACCTCGGCGCTGATCGCGGTGGCCACCGGTTCGGGGGACAGTTCCGCCAGGCGCAGCTCCGGCGCCGCGTGCCCGGTGGCGTGGCGCGTCTCGGCGAGGATCCGCTCCAGCTTCGCCTGGAAGTCCTTCAACGCCGCCTCGGCCTCGGCCAAGGTGATGTCGCCGCGCCCGATCAGCGACTCGGTGTACAGCTTGCGCACGCTGCGCTTGTTGTCGATGATGTCGTACATCAGCGGCTGGGTGAAGGACGGGTTGTCGGCCTCGTTGTGCCCGCGCCGGCGGTAGCAGACCATGTCGACGACGACGTCTTTGCCGAACTCGTCGCGATAGTCCACGGCGAGCCGCGCGACCCGCACGCACGCCTCCGGGTCGTCGCCGTTGACGTGGAAGATCGGCGCGGCGATCATCCGGGCGATGTCGGTGGCGTACAGGCTCGACCGCGACTCCGACGGGGAGGTGGTGAAGCCGACCTGGTTGTTCACCACCACATGAACGGTGCCCCCGGTGCGATAGCCGCGCAGTTGCGACAGGTTGAGCGTCTCGGCGACCACCCCCTGGCCGGCGAACGCGGCGTCGCCGTGCAGCAGCACCGGCAGCACCGTGAACCCGTCCTTGCCGCGCCGCCGGTTGAGTTGGTCCTGCTTGGCCCGCACGATGCCTTCCACCACCGGGTTGACGGCCTCCAGATGGGACGGGTTGGCGGTGAGCGAGACGGCGATCTCGGCGCCGCTGCGCGCGGTGAACAAGCCGTCCGCGCCCAGGTGGTACTTCACGTCGCCGGAGCCCTGCGCGGTGGACGGGTCGATGTTGCCCTCGAACTCGTTGAAGATCGCCCCGTACGGCTTGCCGATGATGTTGGCCAGCACGTTGAGCCGGCCCCGGTGCGGCATGCCGATGACCACCTCGTCCAGGCCGGCGTCGGCCGCCTGGTCGAGCACCGCGTCCAGCAGCGCGATCACCGTCTCCGCGCCCTCCAGGCTGAACCGCTTCTGCCCCACGTACTTGGTCTGCAGGAACGTCTCGAACGCCTCGGCGGCGTTGAGCCGGCCGAGGATGCGCAACTGCTCGGCGCGGGTCGGGGGGTCGCCGGCGACCTCGACGCGCCGCTGGATCCACTCGCGCTGCGCCGGGTCGACTATGTGCATGTACTCCACGCCGACGCGGCGGCAATACGCGT
>WQZC01000238.1 GCA_009780925.1 Actinomycetes bacterium
ACCTCCTTCTTATCGGACGGGGAAACCATTGCCCAACACTCTCAGCGGCGTGTCGCGAGATTCGCAGACAATTCAATACCGGCACCCATGTTCAACGGCCATTAGAGGTTTCGCATAATCCTCTAGACATCGACGAAAGACTTCACTCGAGTCGGTGATCATGACGTTTTCCATAGTGATACTAATTGCAAGTGTGATATGGGCGGCCATTATTATCTCTGCGGTGATGGCAAACCAGACTCCGCATTGGCAGAATAGTGGAGCAGTGGTCGGTGGCCTCGCCGCGTTGTTACTCTCGGTATCTCAGTGACGGTGACGGCAGCCTGGCGCACGATCGGCTGGTCACAACCAGATCGTGCTGATCGGGGCGGCGATTATTCGTTCGTCCACCTGCACCGGCACGGGGCCGGTGTGCAGCAACACGCCACGAATGAACCGGTCGCCCAGACGGTCGCGCAACCAGCGCAGATGGCGGAAATCACTGGGCCCTGGCGCGGCCGCGGCCTTGACCTCGATGCCGGCCACCTTGTCGGCCCCGTATTCAACAACGATATCGATCTCGTGTCGCGCGTCTTTGTCGCGCAGGTGATACAGCCGTGGCCGGTGATCGCTGGCCACCGTCTCCGGCCGGAGCTGCGCCATGACGAAAGTCTCGAGGATCCGACCGAGCAGGTCGCCATCGGCGAACACAGAAGCCACGGTCAGGTCGAGCAACGCGGCCACGAGAGAGGCGTCAGTCAAGAAGCGCTTCGGCGTGTCGATTAGCCGGGCCAGCCGATTCGACCGCCAAGCGGGCACCACGTCGAGAACGAACAAGTTGCGCAGCAGCTGGTCATAGGCGCGAGCTGTGGCAGCGGCGATATCCGCCACTTCGTAAAGGGTCTTGTTCTGCACCACGCCTGCGGTGTTGACCGCGAGCGCGGTGAGGTAGCGCCGCAGCGCGTCCGCGTCGCGCGCCCCGGTCAATTCGCGCACGTCATGCGTTATGAGCCGTTCGACATATCCAGCCGCCCACCATCGCCGGTGCGTTGGCGCGACGGCTAGGGCGGCCTCAGGGAATCCGCCCTGCAACGCCCAGTCAACATATGCCGTCAAAGTCGTCGACTCGGGCGCGGCGAACTCCGCGAGGGAGCCGCGCAACACCCGGTCGAGGAAGAGTCGTCCGCCGACCCGGCCCTCGATCTCGCGTCGGCCGAGCGGATCCATGCGCACGTCGACCACTCGACCGGTGCCGAGCCAGCCCGTTTCGTCGTTCGCGGGCAAAGCGCTGCCGGTGAGAACGAATCGGCCCGGCGCGAAGGCGTCGTCGTCGAGGGCTCGCTTCACCGCGCCTAGCACTCCGGGCGCCTGCTGCCACTCGTCGAACAGGACCGGCTCGCTCGCTTGAGCCAGCGCCGCGTCTGGGTCCGCCTGGAATGCGAACGCCTCGGCCGGGCGGTCCAGTCTGACGACTTGGGCGACGTGACGGCGCGCGGTGGTGGTTTTGCCACAGGCCCGCAGCCCGGTGACCATGACCGCGGGCAGCCCGGCCAAAGCCTGGGCCAACACGTTGTCCACCAGCCGGGCCTTGTAGTCAAGCACACCGAGAGGCTACCGCGCGATCGTGGCATCTTCAACTGAGCCAGGCTTGAATCTTCAATGTGGCCAGGTTTCTATCTTTAACTGAGCCAGGCTTTCGTTGCCAATCTGGACCATCGACCAGCCCCGTCCGGACCCGCCGCGCGCGCCCCAAAGGTCAGTCGAGCGAATCGGATAGGGGTGGGTGGACCACGGGAACGGGGAACGCGTCGAAGTCGGCGTCCCAGGTGGCCACGCTGGCGTTGTGATCGATCGCGACGGCGGCTAGGCAGGCGTCGGAAACCAGATTGCGTCTCGCGCCGGTGGCCTGGCACAGCGCGAGGAACGACCCGATCGGCGCGGTGGCGCCTCGCACGTCGGCCCGGTATCCCGGACGCCGCGACACCGCGCCGGCGAACTCACGGACCTCGGGCCAGCTGGCCGGCGGTTGGACAAGGGCCGGATTGGTGACGACGCGGGCGAAGCCGCTCCACACCGCGTCCGGGATCGCGAAGTCACCGGCGGCCAGCGCCGCGCGCAAGAATCTGCGCGCCGGAGCGTGGAACTGATGGCCGGTCAAATAGGCAGCCACGAGCACGTTCACATCCAGGACGATCACCGCGCACGCCCTGGGGTCGCGCCCTCAAGATCATCGAGCCGGTCGAGCAGCGGCGCGCCGCTACATCTTGCGGCTGTAGGCGCGGACCGCCATCGGGGCGAAGACGGCCACGACGACCGCGCAGCCCGCCGCCGCCCAGCCCAGGTCGGCGGTGAGCGCGCCACCGTTCATCAGCGCCCGGCAGGCGGTGACGATGTGCGAGACCGGGTTGACGCTCACGAACGCGCGCAGCCAGCCCGGCAGTGTCGAGGCCGGAACGAAGGCGTTGGACATGAAAGTCAACGGGAACATGATCATCATGGAGATGCCTTGCACCGCCTGCGCGGAACGGGCGACGCTGCCCAGCCAGGTGAAGATCCAGCCCAGCGACCAGCCGGCCATGATGATGAGCGCCAGGCCGACCGGGATGCCCCAGCCGCCGGCGGGACGGTAACCGACCGCGACACCCATCGCCAGCGTCAGGACCGAGGCGACGGCGTAACGCGCCACGTCGGCCAGCGCCGGCCCGGCCAGCGGGGCGATCCGGGCGATGGGCAGCGACCGGAACCGGTCGAAGACGCCCTTGTCCATGTCCTCGCGCAATTGCACCCCGGTCGCCATGCACGCGGTGAGCGCGGTCTGCGCGAGCAGCCCGGGGATTAGCAGCGGCAGGTAACCGGACATCTTCCCGTCGCTGGAGATCGCGCCGCCGAAGATGGAGGCAAACATGGGCACGAACAGCAGCGGCTGGATCAGCACGTCGAACGACTGCTCCAGATTGCGACTCATTTTCTTCAACGCCCGCCAGGCCATCATCAGCGTCTGGGTGAGCGTGGCGCGCAAGCTCGGGCGACCGGCGGTTCGCCGCGAAGCGCGCGCGTGGGGCAGGGTCAGTGCCAGGCTCTGCGTCGTCATCACGCGGCCTCCTCTTCTTCCGGGTTGTCATCTTGGTCGTCAGCGTGGTGCGCGGCGCGGTCCTCGGCCGCCTCGGCATGGCTGCCGGTGATGGCCAGGAACACCTCGTCCAGGCTGGGTTGGCTAACCGTCGCGGTGGTGATCGCGACCGCCGCCTGGCGCAGCGCGATGAGCACATCGGCCGCCCGGTTGGGGTCGGGGAGCGCGATGTTCAGCCCGCCCGCCTCCGGCGTCAGCACCGGCGCCGCGCCGAGCACTCGGGCCGCGATGCCGGCCGCCGCCCCGGTGCTCGCCGGATCCGCGAGCCGCACCCGCAGCGTCGAGTCGCCCACCGACGCCTTGAGCTGATCCGGCGTCCCCTCAGCAACCTTGCGGCCGTGGTCGATGACCGCGATCCGGTCCGCCAGCTGGTCGGCCTCATCCAGGTATTGCGTGGTCAACAGGATGGTCGATCCGGCGGCGACCAGATCGCGGATGGTGTCCCACATCTGGGCGCGGGTGCGCGGGTCCAGGCCGGTGGTCGGCTCGTCCAGGAAGATCAACGGCGGCCGGGCGATCAGCGACGCGGCCAAGTCGAGCCGGCGACGCATCCCGCCGGAGAAACGTTTGAGCTGCCGATCGGCGGCCGCCGTGAGATCGAAGCGCGCCAACAGATCGGCGGCGGCGGCGCGGGCCCGCGCGCGAGGCAGGCCGAGCAGCCGGCCGAACAGGTACAGGTTCTCCGCGCCGGTCAGGTCCTCGTCCACCGAGGCGTACTGGCCGGTGACGCCGAGCAGGCTGCGCACCTGGTGTGGCTGGGTGGCGACATCGACGCCGAAGATGGCCGCCCGTCCGCCGTCGATC
>WQZC01000239.1 GCA_009780925.1 Actinomycetes bacterium
GATCACGCGGGTCGACGCGACGGCCATCAGCGCGGTGAAGTCCTTCGACCCTCCGTTGTCGGCCCTGGTCGGCAGGGCCGTGACCGACGCCGGCCGACACGGCAAGTTCCTCGACCTGGACGCCGACGGGCTGCACCTGATCGTGCATTTCGCCCGCGCGGGATGGCTGCGCTGGCGTGCGCCGCTGCCGTCGGCGCCGCCCAAGCCGGGGCGCGGGCCACTGGCGCTGCGGGTCGCGCTGACCGCCGACATTGGGGGCGACGCCGCCCGGGGCGACGCGGTCGGCTTCGACCTGACCGAGGCGGGCACGCAGAAACGGCTCGCCGTCTATCTGGTCCGCGATCCTGCCGAGGTGCCCGGCATCGCCGCGCTCGGACCGGACGCGCTGGGCGTTGGCGCGGTCGAGTTCGCCGCGCGACTGCGTGGGCAGCGGGCCCAGCTCAAGGGCGCGCTCACCGACCAGAGTGTGCTGGCCGGGATCGGCAACGCCTATTCCGACGAGATCTTGCACGCCGCCAAGCTCTCCCCATTCAAGATCACGACCAGTCTGACCGATGCTGAGCTGACCGCGTTGCGCGTCGCCACCCAAGCGGTGCTGGCCGATGCCGTGGCCCGCTCGATCGGGCAGCGCGCGGCCACCTTGAAGGGCGAGAAACGCGCCGGGCTCGCGGTGCACGCCCGCGCCGGGTTGCCCTGCCCGGTGTGCGGCGACCTGATTCGCGAGGTGTCGTTCGCGCAGACGGCGCTGCAGTACTGCCCCACCTGCCAAACCGGTGGGCGCGCGTTGGCGGACCGGCGGCTGTCCCGGCTGCTGAAGTGACGGCCGAGCTGGGGGTGGACGCCACCATCACGAATCGTCACGGCGAGGCACTCGCCGTGCTGGGTGCCCACCCTCGGTAGCCGCAGCAAAACTTGTGAGGCAAGCCTCAATTCGGAACCAACCCGGTCAGCGCGATTGGGATGGTGCTAGAACGTTTCGCATGCATCTTTTGCCCAGGCTGGTTCACTCGCGGGGTGTGAGCCGGTCGCTCTGAGCGTGTCGCCCCGCTCGTCTCACAAAGGAGTGTGACTTGTGACAGTTGAGCGCTCGGCTGGCGGCAGTTCGTTCGGGACAGGAACTGGTTTGTTCCGGAGGATGCCGATTGAGCACCTCACAGAAGCCCCGAAAGGATCCAGTCTCGTCAAGTCGCTGTCGCTGTTCCAGCTGACCGCGATTGGTGTGGGCGGCATCATCGGCGCCGGCATCTTCTCGCTGGCCGGTGTCGTCGCCAATGAGGACGCCGGGCCAGCGGTGCTGATCTCGTTCCTGATCGCCGGCGTGGCGAGCGCGGCCGCCGCGTTCTCCTACGCCGAATTCGCGGGCCTGATCCCGCGCGCTGGATCCGCCTACACCTACGGCTACGCCGTGCTCGGCGAGTTCGTCGGCTGGTGCATCGGATGGGACCTGATCTTGGAGTACACCGCGATCGTGGCGGTGGTCGCCATCGGCATCTCGGGCTACTTCAACTATCTGGTCAACCAGATGGGATGGAATCTGCCGCACTGGATGCTCGGCGCGGCGGGCACCCATGACCCAGGAAAGACCGTCGGCCAAACCGGCCATGTGGTGGACCTGTTCGCGGTGGTGCTGTGCCTGTTCATCGCCTGGCTGCTGACCCAGGGGATCCGCAACGCCGCCCGGTTCGAGACCTTCGTGGTCGCGTTGAAGGTCGTGGTGGTGCTGATCATCATCGCGTTCGGTGTGTTCCACATCTCCAAGAGCAACTACACGCCGTTCATGCCCAAGGGGCTCGGGGGAGCGTTCACCGGGGCGGCGACCGTGTTCTTCGCGGTGTTCGGCTATGACGCGATGAGCACTGCGGCGGAAGAGTCGAAAGACTCGCAAAAGCACATGCCCAAAGCCATCATCTATTCGCTGGCCATCTCCATGGTGCTGTACGTGCTGGCCTGCTTGGTGCTCACCGGCATGGTGAACTACAAGAGCATCGACACCAAGAGCCCGTTCTCCTCCGCGTTCACCTCGGTGGGCATGAACTGGCTCGGCACCGTCATCGCCTGCGGCGCCATCATCGGCATTTTGACCGTCATGTTCACGTTCATGCTCGGCGTCACCCGGGTGTGGTACACCATGAGCCGTGACGGGCTGCTCCCGAAGTACTTCTCGGGCACCTCGCACAAGCACCACGTGCCGACCCGCGTCACCTGGATCGTCGGGGTGGCATCGGCCCTGCTGGCGGGCTTCGTCCCGATCGGCACTGCCGCCGAGCTGACCAACATCGGCATCTTGAGCGCGTTCGTCGTGGTGTGCATCGCGGTGATCGTGCTGCGCTACCGGCAGCCGGACCTGCAGCGCGGTTTCCGCTGCCCCTGGGTGCCGGTGGTGCCCGCCGTCGGCGTCATCGCCTCGATCTGGCTGATCACCTACCTGAAGTGGGAGACCTGGATGCGGTTCGCGATCTGGTTTGTCGTCGGCTGCGGCGTCTACTTCTTCTACAGCCGGTACCACTCCCTGCTCGCCCCCGAGAGCGAACCCGTCGTCTTCTCGCCACCGGCCCCACCGGCCGGCTGAGCGGCGGCGGCCAGGCCCGACAAGGCTGCAACGGAAAGCGGCCCGACCAAGTGGTCGGGCCGCTTTCCGTTGCGCTGGGGCCAGCTCAGTTGGGCAGCGTGCGCAGCACCCGCAGCGCGACCGACAGCGTGGCCAGGTCGACGTGGTCGCGGGCCAGCGCCTCCCGCGCGGTGCCGCGGATCCGGGCGACGCGGTCGGCGTTGGCCTCCTCCCAGGTCTGCGTCCGCTCGGCGGCGGTCACGCCGGGCGAGCTGCCCCGGATGATGGCCGAGGTGATCGCGGACAGCGCGGCGTAGGCGTCGTGGCGGATCGCGCCGCGCGCCAACGTGGACCACCGGTCACCGCGCGGCAGATCGGTGATCTTGGTGAGCAGTCGATCGATGCTGAACCGGTCGTACAACGCGAAGTGCAAGTCCGCCACCTCGGCGGCCGGCAGTCCAGTCGCGTCGGCGATCTCCACCACGTCCAGCAGCATGAACACGTACAGCAGCGGGGCCAGCCGTTCGGCCAGCTCGCGGGGCAGGCCGAGCGCGACGAGCCGGTCGGCGTCCTGGGCGGAGAACTCGCGCGCCTGTCCGCGCAGCAGCTCGGACACGTGGGGGGCCAGCTCCCGCAGAGTGGGCGTGAACCGGTCCACCTCGGTCGCCACATCGGTGACCGGGTAGCGTGTCTCGATCAACCAGCGCGTGGCCCGGTCGATCAGCCGGCGCAGCACCCCGTACGCGGCGTGTTGCGCCGCGGTCGGGACGGTGTTGTCCAGCGCCTCGATGGCCGCCCACAGCCCGGACAGGTCGAAGATCTCCCGGACGGCGGCATACGCGCGGGTGATCACGGCCGGGTCGGCGCCGGTCTCCTCGACGGCGCGGAAGATGAACGTCGAGCCGGTCTTGTTGATCATCTCATTGACGATCATCGTGGTGATGATCTCCCGGCGCAGCGGGTGCTCCGGGAGCAGGTCGGCGAACCGGCGCACCACCAGCGGCGGGAAGTAGCTGGCCAATTCGCGCTGGAACCATGCCTCGTCCGGCACCGAGCTGTTTTCCAACTGCTGGGTCAGCGAGATCTTGGCGTACGCCGCCATCACCGCCAGCTCGGGCGAATGCAGCCCCTCACCGGTCTCCTCGCGGTCGAAGAACTGCTTGTGCGTGGGCAGGAACTCGATCGCGCGGTCGAGCTCGCCGGACGCCTCCAGCGAGGCGACGAAGCGCCCGTGCACGCTGATCATCTGCCAGCCGATCACCCGCGCGACCCCGAGCAGCACGTTCTGCTCGTAGTTGTCGCGCAGCACGTGCGTTTCCACGTCGTCGATCACGGCGGC
>WQZC01000240.1 GCA_009780925.1 Actinomycetes bacterium
CCACGGCCAGCGCCGACCCGCCGATGGTCACCGTCTCCGTCGCGACCGGCGGCAGATCCGACAGATCGGGGGCGGCGCCCATCACGAAGCTTCGCTCGTCCCCGGTGGCCTGCGGGGCGCACCCGTCATCGACGAAGGCGTGCACCCACCAGGTGTAGGCGTCCCCGGCGGTCACCGCGTCGGCGGGAACATGCCACACGATCCGCGTGCCCGACTCGACTTCGCCGACCGCCGTCGGCGCCGCGCCGACCACCCGGCCGGCCGAGTCCGCCAACGTGATCTCCCCCGCCACCGGGGAACCGAAAGAATTCACCAGCACCGCGGACAGCACCGGGTCGCCGAACTCCGCGCCGACCTGCGCCTCCCCCAGCACCGAAACCGTGTCCGCCGGGCACAGCGTCGACGACGGCGCGGTGTACCAGCCCTCCAGGCCCACCACGAAATCGACCGCCGCGCCGCTCACGTTGTGGACCTCGATCGCCCCGTCTACCCCCAGCGCCGACGTCACCAGATTCGACCGCGCCCCACCCGGCAGATAACTGGTCATGATCGTCGCCGGCTCAGCCGTGCCATCCGCCCACACCGTCGCCGTCCCGGCCGCCCCAGCGGGGGCGAGCACCGTCAGATTCACCACCACCGCCGACATGCCCCGCGTCGGATCCGGCACACCCCCGACCCCGCTGACCGGCACCGTCACCGTCTCCCCCGGCGCGACGCTCGTCTGCGGCGCGACCCGCGAGTCGAACAGCTGCCCCGCCGCCGGGGTGAACGTCCCGGTGGCCGAACCCGCAGTGAAATACCCCTCCACATCCACCAGCAGGTCCACCGCCGCGCCACCGCCGCCCATCGTCACAGTGAACGCCCCACCCGGGCTCAACCCGACCTGCATCCCCACCGAGTCCGGGTTCGCCCCGCCCGGGAAATGGATGACCGTCGCCGACGAGCCCGCCCCCGCCGGACACACCTTCACATCCCCGTCGACCGAGGTGTTGTTGATGAACGTCAGATCCACGAACACCGCCTGCGCCCCGACCGGCACCCCACCGACCCCGGTCGCCTGCACCGTCAGCGACGACCCGCCCGACAACGCCCCCGACCCGGCGCGGGTGTCCACGATCCGCGCGCCCGCGACCGGGGAGAACCCGCCCGGCGCGGTCGTGCCATCACCAGCGGTGTAATAGCCCTGCACATCGATCACCACATCCACCGCGCCCTGCGCCGCCACCGCGATCTTCCCATCCGCGCCCACCGCCAGCACCCCGCTATTGGACACTGCGGTCGCACCGGCCCCACCGAAACTCAACAGCGCCGTCGCCTCCGACCCGCCGGACGGCTCCCCATACAAGCTCCCCGACCCGGTCGCGCCCGACACGGTGGCCAGCACCTGCACCGCCGACACCCCGCTGACAGGGATCCCCGCCACCCCGGTCACCTGCACCGTCCGCCACCCATTCACCGGCATCGGCGTGGAATACCCCCCGGTCCCGTCCCGGGTGTCCAAGATCCGCCCCTGCACCGGCACGAACAACCCGCCCGGGCCAGTCGCAGACGGCGCCCCACCAGCCCCCACCCCGAACGCCAAACTCCCCGCAGGCGACACATTGCCCGCCTTATCCGTCGCCTTCACCGACACCTTGTGCTGCGCGTTGTCCGCCAGGTTCGCCAGCGCGACACTCTTGGCGGTGGACGCCGCCGACCACGCGCCACCATCCACCTGATAGGAGTAAGAAGCCACATCGGTGGCCGCGCTGGCCCACGACACCGTTCCCGACGCCTCCAGCGACCACTGGCCGGCGGCCCATGTCGTCGAGGAGACCACCGGCGCCGGCGGCGCGGTCGTGTCCACCGTGAACACCGAATACGTGGAAGTCCACGCCCCGTAGTCAGTCCCGTCATACGCGCGGACCCGGAACTCGTACGTCGAGCCGTTGGAAAGCTTCCCCGACGGCACAGTCCAGGTGGCGGCGCTGCCCGACGCCACCGACCCAGCCGAACCCGACACCACCTTCGTGCTCGGGCTCGCCGAACTGCCCGCCCACACCTCGAAGTCGTTGCGCACATTCCCCCCATCGGCGTCCTTGCTCGTCGCGGAAAGCTTCGGCGTCGTCGAGTTGGTCAGATACGGCGACGAGCACGCCGTGCCGCAAGGCGCCAGCGACCGCCCCGACGGCGTCCCCGGCAGCGAGTTGTAAGTGATCGACATCGTCGCCGACATCTTCTTATACGTGTAAAGCCCCGCCGTCTCCCACCCCGTCAGCATGAAACTCTTGTTGGACGTGCTACCCGTCGTCCAACTATTCAGATTCGACGTCAACGTCGAAGAGGAGAAACTGCCCGACGACCCCACCGCCGACGTCGCCAACACCGTCCCCGCCCCCGCATACGCGCTCGACGACGCCAGGCGCAAACTCACCGGGTTCCCCGTCCCCGAACCGTAGATGTTCGCCGTGCCCGCGGTCACCGTCACCTTCAACGCCGCGGCGGTGACATGCTTGCCGGCGAGCTTCTCGTACGGCACGTGGAACACGGTGCGCCAATACTTCGTCCCCGCCGCCTCGTTCGGGTTCCCCACCTGCAACCCGCAACTGCTCACCGCGCACGTCGACCCATCGGACTTGAAACCCGTCCCCGAGTCTGGGGCGTAGGAGACCGTCGGATCCACCGTCACCGGGAACACCCGGGCCGGATCCGCGAGCCACACCGGGTCCACCGACACCGTCACCAGCCAACCCGACCCATCCGGCGCGTAAGACAGCCTCGCCGAGGTCGTCGCCGGCTCCCGCTGCCCGGCGACACCGGAGGAGTCCCACGAAAGCGACGCCGGGATCGTCAGCTGCGTCACGCCCGTCGAGTCTTTGAACACCAGCGATCCCGCCGCGTCCCGCGACGGCGTGAGCCCCGACAGGTCCACGCGGAACGACCACGACGACCGCGACGCGTCCGAGACGATGATCGACTCCTTCACCCCACCCGGAAGCACCTCATACGACAGTGTCGTGCCCGGCAGCACCCCCGCGTACGCCACCTCCGAACCAGACACTTTCGCCGTGCCACGCTTGCCGCCGTTGAGTGTCATTGACAGCGAGTGGCCGCGGGGCGTGGTCACCTTGACCGCCCCAGCAGCGTCAGAGTTCTTCGCGAACCTCGGCCGCAACGGGTTCCCCGTCACAGTCACCGACCCATCCGCCGCTGGCGCCGACACCTTGGTGGAGATCGGAACCCACAACCCGGACGCGTCGCGCATCCGCACCGGCTCCGTCGAGAACTCCGTCGTCAACGTGCCATCCGGATTCGCGAACGTCACCGAACTATCCGTGTCAAGGCCCGTCACCTCAACCCGCGACCCCTGAGACGCCGCAGCCGCCCGAGCGGCCCAGGCGTCCGGGCTGGATGACACAACAACCCGCGCCGAGGCCGGCGACGCGACCACCACCGAACCCAGCGCCACCCCGACGACCGCCACCAGCCCTGTGAGCCGGTGGCCCCGGCCCAGACGGCGCCCCACGGCACGACCGCCCCGACGCGACAGGAGACCAGCCATGATCCAAACCCCCGGTTTGCGGCCCGCCCTGACGGCGGGCGCCTAGGCCGAAACCATAACCTCCCGCCACCACCCTGACAAGCTTTAGCTCATTAAAATCATTTAGCTCATTCTGCTCACGCCCGAATAGGGGTGGAATCATCCGGTTCTTGCGCGCCACCCAGCCATGCGCTACACCTGACCAATGACGCCACACTTGCCCCGACGGCTGTCCAGCCAAATCCTGATCACCCAGTTGCTGATCCTGGCCGGAACCGTGGGAGCAGGATTCGCGCTGTTCATGGCCCAGCAGCGCCGCGAACTCCAGCGCCAGTACGAGCACCGCGCGCTCGCCATCGC
>WQZC01000241.1 GCA_009780925.1 Actinomycetes bacterium
CTGAACGCTGGCTCGGGAGGTACTGGGCGTTGCCAGCCGGTTGTTGCGGGGCCGGTTGTGGGGCTGAACGCCGGCTCGGGAGGCGCTGGGCGTTGCCAGCCCGTCGCTGCGGGGCCGGGTGCGGAGCTCAGTGGTGGCTCGGTTGGAGCGGTTGGGCCGGGTTGCAGCCAGGGCTCGTTCCTTCGGCCGGCCGGTGTGGGGTATGGGCTGGGCGGCCCCGCTGGCGTTGTGCTGGGGAAGGGGCGTGGTGGTTCGGGCGGCGCTGGTGGGGCGGGGCGTTGCCACGGCGCGCCTGTCGCGTATTGCCTGGCTGGTTCGGCGGGCGTCGATGCGAATGGCCATTCGGGCTCGGCTGGCGCGCGGTGCTGGGAGCGTTGCGCTGGCTCGTTGCCCGGGGTGGGCGGGCTCATCCATCGGCTGGGCGGCGGTTCGGGTATGGCTGGGGAAGCGAGCGGGTGTGTCAGCTCAGTGGCTGGGGCTTGCGCCGGGCGGGGCCAAGACGGCCCACTCTCGGGCGGGGCAGTGGCGGGGAATTGCCCGTAGGGTTCCGTCGGGATGATCGGGTACTGCGTCGTCGCGTCTTGGAGACGCCCCGATCGAGGTGACGTTGGGGCTGAAAATGACCGCGACGGGTCAAGCGGAGTTTGGTAGCTGGGGCCTTGTGGGGCCGGTGCGTTGGGGGCCGGGTATTGCGGGGGTGGCTCGAATATTGGCGTTGGCGGAGGGGTCAGTGGCCTGAACTGATCGAACGCCGGAGCGGATGGGGCGGTGAACGCTCCAGGCGGCTCACGGGTCGGCATGCTCGGTGTCGAGTACGGTCGGAATGGCTCGGGAGTGGGCTCGGTTGGCGTCGGGTGGGGCCGTCCATTCGAGCCGTTCGAGGTGCTTGGCGCGAAGTCCCATCGGGGTGGCTCATACGCTGGAGTGGCGGGTGAGGAGGGCTCGAAGGCGGGGGTGAGCGGGTCCGGGCGTGGCGTTGGGGCCTGATATGGCGTCGACGGCTGAAATGAGGTTGACGGCGCGCCGGATGGCTGGAAGGGGTTTGGGCGCTCGAACGGTAGGGGCTGCCCGGCGTCAAACCGTGGGGTTGGCTCGCGCGGCGCCGGCTCGGGCACAAAGCGGGACGGCGGTCCTGGGTAGCGCGGCGGCAGGTCATAGGAAGGCGGCTGCCACAACGTGCTGGGATCGGTTTCGGTCGGCGCGCTGTGCCGGGCCGGGCGAGGAGCGTCGATTGGTGTGCGTTGCAGTTCCAACCGAGGCGCGGCGGGAGCCCACAGCCGCGGGCTCGGTTGCGCCGGCGGTGAAACGGCTCCGTCGAAGGCGAATCCAGCGCGCGCCGACAACCCGTATCCGCTGCCCGGCTGGGCAGCGGATTGCCCGGGCGGCTCGTACGGTGAAGTCATGCCGACTCCGTCTCGTCATTTACGCGGGCCAAATGCCCGGCTTTGGTGAGCCTAACTGGCGCGGACCCCAAAGTCACGGTACTCGGCACAGAATGATCGTTGTGTCATCGCGTGTCGCGCGCTGACGGTCCGTAGCAGGTCGTGGCGACGAGCGTCGGCGCGGCCGCGCCGGGGCGTGTGCCACGATGAGCGCGTGGCTGGAGCGCTCGCACCCGAACGAGAGGCGCAGCGGCACGCGGATATCGACGAACGCCCCGCAGCGGACCAACCGTGGGTAACAATTGTCTGGAATGATCCAATCAACCTGATGAGTTACGTTACGCACGTGTTCATGACAGTATTTGGCTATCCGCGCCCCAAGGCGGAGCGGCTGATGCTCGACGTGCACCAGCGCGGTCGCGCCGTCGTGTCATCCGGAGCCCGCGAACGCATGGAATTGGACGTCAATATTTTGCATGGCTACGGTCTTTGGGCCACCATGCAGCACGACCAATGAAGGTCGCCCGCCGCGGCGGCCAAGTGACGGTGCGCCTGGCCGGCGTCGAAGCCGAGGTGCTCGCCGGCCTGCTGGGCGAACTCGCCGTCGCGCTCGTCGAGTTGGCCGAAGACGACCCGGTGCGCCAGCGGCTGTTCCCGGACGGATACCGCGACGACGTGGAGGCCGCAGCGGAGTTCCGTGAGTTGACCGAGTCCTCACTGCGCGCGCAGAAGGTCGCGCGGCTGGGCCGCTGCCGCGCCGAGCTGTCCGCCGGCGCGGGCCGGCTGGACCTCGACGATGAGGCCACCGGGCGCTGGCTGACCGTGCTGAACGATCTGCGGCTCGCGCTCGGGACCAGGCAGCACGTCACCGAGGACGACGAGCCGCAGCTGGACGACCCGTCCAACCCACGCGCGCAGGCGCTGGCCGTCTACTACTGGCTGACCGCGCTGCAAGACTTGCTCGTGCAAGCGATCATGGTCTGACTTGGGATAAAGTGGTCCCGTGCCGCGGACCGATCTGGATGACGCCGCTGCGGGGTATGCGCGCGGTGACGGCTCCCGCGCCACGAGCACCGTCGCCTGTGCGGCGAGCGCCGGGCCGGCTGGGGCGATCGGCGCGCCGCGAGGCGCGCGAATGACTGAGGCGCTGATCGAGAGGGTGCTGCTCGGGCACACCCGCCTGGACGTCGAGTACGACTGTCGCTGAGGCGCGAGCGCGGCTCTCGGCCGCCTGAAACCAGGCAACCACTTCCCTGCGCCGTCCAGATGCGCTGGCATCTGGCGCGTTCTTGACTCGTCACAGGAGAACCCTTATGGCCCGTGAGGGCAGCATTTCCATGCCATCATCCATCAATCCCGCCGGTCGATCCGTCGCCGGCGCCAACCGCGCGCCGCGCCGCGACGGCCCGGCCGCCGACCCGGTGGCGACGCGTTCGGCGGAGGTCGGCCGATGACTCGTTACGACTCGTTGTTGCAGGCCGTCGGTCACACCCCACTGGTCGGTCTGCCCCGGTTGTCGCCCCGCTGGGACGGGGCGCGTCCGGTTCGGCTGTGGGCGAAGCTGGAGAGCCACAACCCCACCGGATCGGTGAAGGATCGCGCCGCGCTGCGCATGATCGAAGACGCCGAGGCGGACGGGGCGCTGGCCCCCAGCTCGGTGATCGTGGAGTCCACCTCCGGCAACACCGGCATCGCGTTGGCCATGGCGGCGCGGGTGAAGGGCTACCCGTTCGTGTGCGTGTTGGCCGAGAACACCGTGGGGGAGCGCCGGCAACTGCTGGAGATATTCGGCGCGCGGGTGGTCACCTCACCGGCCGCGCTGGGCTCGAACGGCGCGGTCGCGTTGGCGCGTGAACTGGCCGCCGAGCACCCGGACTGGGTGATGCTCGACCAGTACGCCAACCCGGCGAACATCCGCGCACACTACGAGGGCACTGGGCCGGAGCTGGCGCGTGATCTGCCGGGCCTGACGCACTTCGTCGCCGGGATCGGCACCAGCGGCACGTTGATGGGCGTCGGGCGTTACCTGCGCGAGCACCTGCCCGAGGCGCGGGTGATCGCCGCCGAGCCACGCCAGGGCGAGGTGGTCTTCGGCTTGCGCAGCCTCGCTGATGGCTTCGTCCCAGAGCTGTACGACGCCGCAGTGCTCACCGAGCGCGTGCCGGTGGCGACCTCCGACGCGGTGCGGCGAGCGCGCGCCCTGATAAATGAGGAAGGAATCTTCGCTGGCGTCTCCACCGGCGCGACGCTGCACGCGGCGTTGGTGGTGGCCGAACGGGCGGCGGCGACTGGGGAGCGCGCCGACGTCGTGTTCATCGCCGCCGACGCCGGCTGGAAGTACCTGTCCACCGGCGCCTATGACGGATCGCTGCAGCAGGCGGTCGAACTGTTGACCGGGCGCGCCGCCACCGGGCTCGAGCACTAGCCGACCATGCTGGTGATCAAGTCGCGTTTCATGCGAACTATTCGCATCAG
>WQZC01000242.1 GCA_009780925.1 Actinomycetes bacterium
CATCAACGCCGACAGCCGGCCCACCCCGGGCGAGGCGCGGAACCGCTCCAGCGACACCACCGCGCCCGCGCCGTCGGCCAACGGCAGCCGCCAGTTGGGGTACTCGTCGACCGTGCCCGGCAGGTTCGGTTGGCGCAGGTCGCCCACCGCGTCCGCCGCGCTGACCAGCACCAGCGCGCTCGGGGACGCCAGCAGCGCCCGATACATCGCCTCGACCACCGGCCCCGGCGCGTCGGTGGCGGCGACCGCCAGACCGTCGTCGCCACCGGCCGCTGGGGCGTCGTCGCCACCGGCCGCTGGGCCGTCACCTCCGTCGGCCGCTGCGCCGTCGCCGCCGTCGCCGCCTTTGCCGCCGTCGCCCACGCCAAGCGCCCCGCAGCGGCGCAGCAACTCGAACACCTCGGCGCGCGCGGCCCGCGCCGCGACCAGCGCCTGCTCCAACGGCTCGGCCAGCACCCCGGCCCCATGTTGGGCGTACACCTGCGCGTCGCGCAGGAAGCCGGCCGCGGTCGGCAGATCGTGGGTGGACACGCTGGCCGCCGCACCGGGGCGCCAGCGAGCTGGCAGCCGTCGATCGCCGTCGCCAACGCCCTCGAACCAGAGCAGCGCGGTGCCGAGGATCCCCGCTCGCGCCATCCGCTCGCGCACGGACGGCTCGACCACCCCGAGGTCCTCGCCGATCAACAGCGCGCCCCCGACGCGCGCCTCGTCCACCAGCGCGCCGAACATCGCGTCCGCGTCGTAGGACACGTAGGCCCCCTGGCCGATCGGCGCGTCCGCCGGGATCCACCACAGCCGGGTCAGGCCCATGATGTGATCGACCCGCAGCCCACCCCCGGAACGCACCGCCGCGCGCACCACTTCGCGCCACGGCGCGAAATCCGCCGCCGCCAGCCGATCGGGCCGCCACGCGGGCAGGCTCCAGTCCTGTCCGGTGGTGTTGATGTCGTCCGGTGGCGCGCCGATGGTCACCCCGTCGGCCAGGGAGTCCGCGAAGGCCCACGCGTCCGCCCCGGCGGGGTCCACCCCGATCGCCAGATCCAGGACTATCCCAACCGCCATGCCGGCGTCGCGAGCCGCCCGCTGCGCCGCCGCGAGCTGCTGGCGCGCCCGCAACTGGGCCCACGCGTGCAGCGCGACCGCTCGCGGGTCCGCCGCCGCCCGGGCCGACGGACCCGGCCGCCGGGCCGGGCCGGGCCAGTCGCGCCAATCCCGGCCGTGCTCTCGCGCGAGGGCGCAGAACACCGCGAACTCCACCAGCCGCTCGGCGTCCGGTTCCCCGCCGGCCCACCGCTCGGGCGAACCCCCGGGGAACAGCAGGTCCAGGGCCGCGAGCTTGGCCGCCCACACCGCGCCACGATCGATGCGCTCAGCGTTGGGCGGGGCGAGCCGGTCCACCGCCGCGCGCACCGCCGCCGGCGCCGCCTGGTACTCCGGCAGCAGTGGGACGCACAGCGAAGCCACGCTGACGAACCGCCGGCTGGACGGGGTGTAGGGCGAGTCAGGGTAGGGCGGCGCGGGGGTCTCCGCGTGCAGCGGGTTGACCAGGATCACCGACGCGCCCAGCGCCCCCAGGCCCGACGCGAGCTGGGCCAAATCCCCGTAATCGCCGATGCCCCAGCTCCGCGCGCCGCGCAACTGATACAGCTGGACCTGCCAGCCCCAGGACCGCCCGTCCCGCGCCGGCAGCGGATCGATCGCCGCCCCGGCGCGCACCGGGACTGGCTCCCCGGCCGCCGCGCGCACCGCCGCGCGCACCGCCGGCGCTATCTCCACCAGCCGGCGATGGCTGTCCCGGTAGGTCGGCGCGATATCCCCAGCGACTAGCACCATGACCTGCCTGTCCATGCCTTCCGGCCACGCGGATACCCACGCGGCGTCGACCTTCCGCTCGCCGCAGCGGGTAGAGCGCTGACCCGCAAGATAGTAACGGTCGCTCTGGCGGCCAGCGCCACCACGCGTCCCGCCTGCCATGGCACCCGAACGGACGCGGACAGTGACGAAGTCGCTGGCGCGCACAAGCCGTGGACCCGCCCAGATCTGGTACGATTTTTCCCTCGGCTCAGCACCAGATGAGCCCGTGATGGGTGAGGCCCATGACAAGCGCCAGCGGAGCGATGCTGTTCCAGCGGGGTCGCCCGCCTAGTGGGTTAGCGCCCTGCGAAAACAACGACACCAAGGCGGAAGAGCATGACGGGTGATCTATTTTCCGGGCTAGGCAACCTAGGCGGTCTTGGCGGCCTGTTGGGCGGTCTCGCCAAAAGCGCGGTGCCCAAGGACACGCCCGAAGGACAGCTGCTGAACGCGCAGTCCACGCTGGACGATCTCAGACGTCAGGAGAGCGACCTGCTCCTTGAGATCGGCCGCCAGGCGTACGCGCAGAACCCATCCGCGTGGCCGCAGGACCCGCGGCTGAAGCTGATCGCGCAGAACATCGCCGCGGCCCAAGCCACGCTGGACCAGGCGCACAACGCGCAGCAGGCCGCGCAGGCGGCCAAGGCGGCCGAGGACGCGCGGGGCCGCTGCCCCAGCTGCGGCAACAAGAACCCCGACGGCGTGAAGTTCTGCCAGGAGTGCGGGGCCTCACTGGCGACGGCGGGCCCGCGCCACTGCACCAAGTGCGGCGCGCCGCTGGCCCCGGACGCCCGCTTCTGCGGGGAATGCGGCGGCCGGCAGGACATTTGACATGGCCAGCTACAAACAGCCGTGCATCCACTGCGGGACGATGATCGAACGGGACTCGCGGCTGTGCCCCATGTGCGCGAGCCGTTCGCCGTTCGGTTACGAGTGCCCCGCCTGCCTGCGCCCCATCGCGCGCGATCAGATGGTGTGCAGCGGCTGCGGGCGGCCGCTGGCCACCACCTGTCCGTTCTGCGCCAAGCCGGTCTTCGCCGGGTCGGAGAAATGCGAGTGGTGCGGTCAATCGCTGATGATCCGGTGCGAGAGCAAGCGGTGCGGCAACTTCCAGTTCTTTGAGAATGTGAAATGCACGGCCTGCGGCAAGCCCATCAAGAAGGGCGCCCAGCAGATCGACGCCAGAAGAAAGGAAATGAAATAATGATGCAGTCGTTCACTCGTAACTACGAGGACAACAGCACCGAAGCGGGTTTTCAGTTCACTTTCTACTGCGACGTCTGCCATGACGGGTTCAAGACCAGCTTCCTGGAGTCGGCGACCTACAAGAAGCGGCGCGGCAGCCAGCTGTTCGGCCAGGGGATCAGCCTCGCCGGCAGCCTGCTGAGCAGCGGGCGGGGCCGGGAGATGGGCTACGCCGCCGAGCGGGGCAGCAACATCTTGTCCCAGCGCTTCGAGGGCCGCTCGCCCGAGTGGCAGAAGGAGCACGAGCAGGCGTTCGAGCACAGCCAGAACGAGGCGCAACAGCACTTCCACCGCTGCCCGTCGTGCACCAAGTACGTCTGCGACCAGTGCTTCAACGAGGACGAGGGCATGTGCACCTCGTGCGCCCCGCGCCAGGAGGTCTACGTCGCGCACGCCAAGGCCGACGCGATGCGGCGCAATATCGACGAGGCCGGCAAGAACGCGACCGTGTGGCAGGGCGCGATCGAGAGCAAGACGACGATCTGCCCCAGCTGCGGCAAACCCGCCGGGACCGGCAAGTTCTGCAACAACTGCGGCGCCTCCATGGATCTTCGGGTCTGCCCGAGGTGCGGCGCGCAGAACCAGCAGACGGTGCGGTTCTGCAACAACTGCGGCCAGAACCTGCAAGAGGCCGCCGCTCCGCCACCGCCCCCGCCCGGCGCGTGCGCCGCCTGCGGGTTCAACAATCCGCCGGGCACCAGGTTCTGCGGCAACTGCGGCGGGCCGCTGGCCTGACCCCGCGCCGCCGGG
>WQZC01000243.1 GCA_009780925.1 Actinomycetes bacterium
TGGTCGATTGACGACACCGGTGACGTCTATTCGACCGGCCGGGCGCCGCTCGCGGCGGTCAGCGAAGCGGAGCTCGACCGGCTGCAGGGAGCGGTGCTCGAATACGCCGACGGGTCATTCAACACCATGCTGGAGCTTGGTTTCGGCGCGGCGATCCGACGGGAGTGGGCTTGGCGCGTCGCGCGGGGCGAGTCAGTGGCGCACCTCGTGGCGTTCGAGCGCATGGCCGCCGGTGCCGCGCCGCCCGCCGTTGGGTTGGGCGGGTCCGGAGAGCAGGATTGAGGCCGTGACTGCGACATTGATATTGCTCCGACACGGAGAAAGCGACTGGAATAGCAAGAACCTGTTCACCGGCTGGGTCGACGTCGGTTTGAGCGCCCTTGGAACCGCCGAGGCCAAGCACAGCGGCGAGTTGTTGGCCGAGCATGGCCTGCTGCCCGACGTGGTGCACACCTCGCTGCTGCGCCGGGCGATCGTCACCGCCGACCTGGCCTTGGACGCGGCGGACCGGCACTGGATCCCGGTGCGCCGGTCCTGGCGGTTGAACGAGCGGCACTACGGCGGGCTGCAGGGCCTGAACAAGGCCGAGATCCGCGATCAATACGGCGAGGAGCAGTTCATGCTGTGGCGGCGCTCCTACGACGTGCCGCCGCCGCCGATCGCCGACGACAACAAGTTCAGCCAGTTTGGCGACCCGCGTTACGCGAACCTGCTCGACATCCTGCCGCGCAGCGAGTGCCTCAAGGACGTGGTGGCGCGGATGCTGCCGTACTGGTACGACGCGATCGTCCCGGATCTGCAGGCCGGGCAGATCGTGCTGGTCGCCGCGCACGGCAACTCGCTGCGGGCGCTGATCAAGTATCTGGACAAGATCTCCGACGCGGACATCGCCGGGCTGAACGTGCCGACCGGCATTCCGCTGCGCTACGAGCTCGACCCGGTGAGCTACCTGCCGGTCAAGCCGGGGGAGTACCTCGACCCGGACGCGGCCGCCACGGCGATTCAGGCGGTCGCCAACCAGGGCAAGAAGTAGCGGAGCGGCGGGCTCGCGCGACGCGCGGGCCGCAGCGCGAACCGGGCGGCGCTCAGGTGGCGTCCGCCCGGTCGCCGGTGACCAGGAAGACGATGCGCCGGGCCACCGAGACCGCGTGGTCGGCGTAGCGCTCGTAATAGCGCCCGATCAGCGTCAGGTCGATCGCCGCCTCGGTCCCGTGCGCCCAGTCGGGCGCGAGCAACAGGGTGAACAGCTTGCGGTGCAGGGCGTCCATGGTGTCGTCCTCGGCGGCGATGTCGCCGGCCAGTTCGACGTCGCGGCCCTCGATCACGTGCTCCACCTTGCGCACCAGCGATTGGGCCACCTCGCCCATCGCGGTGATGACGTCCCGCAGCTCGGTGGGCACCGCGATCTGGGGGTAGCGCATCCGGGCCACCTTGGCGATGTGGGTGGCCAGATCGCCCATCCGCTCCAAGTCCGCGCTCAGGTGCAGCGAGCTGATCAGCAAGCGCAGGTCGGCGGCGACTGGCTGTTGCCGGGCGATGATCCGGAAGGTGCGATCGTCCAGGCCGGTCCGCAACTCGTCGACCGCCGGGTCGCCGGAGATCACGCGCTCGGCGGCGGCGAGGTCGCCGTCCAGCAACGCAGTGGTCGCCTTCGCCATTGCGCTGCGAACCATTCGGGTCATTTGAACCAGTGTTGTCCCGATATCTTCCAGTTCGTCATGATAAGTGTCGCGCATCGTGGTGCCTCTCCGCAGTTCCGGTTGCCTCAGGGTATGCGCTCATCGTTAACGGATCACGGCTCCGCGATGAACACGCAGGTACGGTTCCGTGCCCCGGGGTGGGGCGGACCGGCGCGCGCGTCACTTTCCCGGCCGGGCACGCCCCGCGCGCCACGTACCATCGCGGTGTGTCGGTGGCTGTCGTCGTCGCGGCCCTAGCCGCCCTGCTGATTGGTCTCGCGGCCGGCGTCGCGCTGGGCTGGAGCGTCGGTCGCCGCCGCGCCGTCCGCCGTCCGCCGGTCGGCAGCGCGCCAGCCGGCCCTATCGGACCGGTGGGCGCCGAACTCGGGGCGGTGCTGGCGAGCGAGCTGGTCGCCGTGCTAGAGCACGGGGTGGTGCTCCTCGACGACGACGAGCGGGCCGTGTTCGTCAACCCGGCCGCCGCCGCGATGGGCCTGCTCGACGGCGAGCGCCTGGCCGCCGCCGAGCTGCTCGCGCTGGCGCGGGCCGCGACCGAGACGCCGACGCGGCGAACCGTCGATCTACCGCGCCGCCAGCCGGGGCGCGAGCCCACCGCGTTGACGGTGACGGCGCTGCGTCGGTCCGCGCCCACTCCGGTGACGATGCTGCTGCTGACCGATTTGACCGAGGCGCGCCGATTGGAAGCGGTGCGCCGCGACTTCGTGGCCAACGTCTCCCATGAGCTCAAGACCCCGGTGGGCGCGGTCATGCTGCTCGCCGAGGCGGTGCAAGGCGCGGCCGACGACCCGGCGGCGGTGCAGCGCTTCGCCGGCCGGCTGCGGCATGAGAGCGCCCGGCTCGGCCGGCTGGTGCAAGAGCTCATCGACCTGTCGCGGCTGGACGGCGCGCAGGAGCTTCCCGGTGATGACGCCGTCTCGGTGCGGCGGGTGCTCGACGAGGCCGCCGATCGCGCCCGGCTGGCCGCCGACCGCCTGGGCGTCGCCATCGCCACGCATTGCCCGGATGGGCTGTGCGTCAGCGGCGATGAGCAGCAGCTGACCACCGCCGTGGCCAACCTGGCGGACAACGCCGTCGCCTACAGCCCGCCCGGCACCCGGGTGGTGCTGACCGGCCAGACGCGCGGAAAACACATCGAGATCGCGGTCGCCGACCAGGGCATCGGCATCGCCCCGGCGGATCAGGCCCGGATCTTCGAGCGTTTCTACCGGGTGGACCCGGCCCGGTCGCGGGCCACCGGCGGCACCGGTCTGGGCCTGGCGATCGTCAAGCGCATCGTGGCCAACCACGGCGGCACGGTCTCGGTGTGGAGCGCTGAGGGCGCGGGCTCAACGTTCACCATCAGGTTGCCTGCGGTTCACCTTGATGCCGCATCCTTGCTCTCGACGTCTTCGGCGGATCGTGCGAGCGAACCGTCGGGTTCGGCTGGGAAGGAGAAGGGCGGCCAATGACCCGTGTGCTGGTGGTCGAGGACGAGGAGTCGATCTCCGAGGCGTTGGCGTATCTGCTGCGCCGGGAGGGATACGAGGTCGCGGCGGCCGCCAGCGGCCCGGACGCGCTGCGCGAGTTCGACCGCGGCGGTGCCGACCTGGTGCTGCTCGACCTGATGCTGCCCGGACTGTCCGGCACCGAGGTGTGCCGCGCGCTGCGGCAACGATCCCGGGTGCCAATCATCATGGTCACCGCCAAGGACAGCGAGCTGGACAAGGTGGTCGGGCTCGAGTTGGGCGCCGACGACTACGTGACCAAGCCGTTCTCCACCCCCGAGCTGATCGCCCGGATCCACGCGGTGCTGCGGCGCGGCGGCGACGCCGACGACTTGACCGAAGCGGTGTTGGAGGCCGGCCCGGTGCGGATGGATCTCGAACGGCACGCGGTGACGGTCGCCGGCGCGGCGGTCTCGCTACCGCTGAAGGAGTTCGAGCTGCTGGAACTGCTGATGCGCAACGCCGGCCGGGTGCTCACCCGCGGCCAGCTGATCGACCGGGTGTGGGGCGCGGACTATGTCGGCGACACCAAGACCCTCGACGTGCACGTCAAGCGGTTGCGCGCCAAGATCGAGCCCGACCCGGGCGACCCGAAACACCTGGTGACCGTGCGCGGCCTGGGCTACA
>WQZC01000244.1 GCA_009780925.1 Actinomycetes bacterium
ACGGACGACTTGACACGACGGCCCCACGGAGAGGATGGGCGCGCGGTGAGAGTCGAAGAGCGCAAGCTCGAAGTGCTACGCGCCATCGTTGAGGATTTCATCGCCACCAACGAGCCCGTCGGCAGCCGGGCGCTGGCCGAGCGGCACAACCTGGGCGTGTCCCCGGCCACCATCCGCAACGACATGGCCGCGCTGGAGGAGGAGGGGCTGATCGCCCAGCCGCACACCAGCGCCGGCCGAGTGCCCACCGACGCCGGCTATCGGCTGTTTGTCGACCGGCTCACCTCAGTGAAACCACTGTCGATCGCTGAGCGGCGCGCCATCGAGACGTTTCTTGACGGCGCCGTCGATCTGGACGGCGTGCTGCACCGGGCGGTCCGCACGCTGGCCCAGCTGACCCGCAACGTCGCGGTGGTGCAATACCCGTCGCTGTCGCGCAGCAAGGTGCGGCACATCGAGGTGGTGGCGCTCAGCGCCGCCCGGCTGCTGCTGGTTCTGATCACGGACACCGGCCGGGTCGAGCAACGGGTGGTCGAGCTGCCCGCGCCGATCTCCGACGAAACGGTGGCCGGGCTGCGCGCCACGCTCAACGCCCGGCTGCGCGACCGGCTGCTCGCCGAGGCCCCGTCGGTGATCAGCGATCTGCCGGCGACAGTGGATCCGAGCCTGCGCGGGCTGGTGGTCACCCTCGCCTCAGTGCTGCTGGAGACATTGGTCGAGGAGCACGCCGATCGGGTGGTGCTGGGCGGCACGGCGAACCTGACCGAGCACGCGCTGGACTTCCCGGCGATCCGCCCGGTGTTGGAGGCGCTGGAGGAGCAGGTGGTGCTGCTGCGGCTGCTCGATTCCTCGATCGGCGCCGCGCAGGTGGTGGTGCGCATCGGCAACGAGAACCGGCACCAGGCGCTGCGGACGACCTCGGTGGTCACCAGTGGGTACGTGGCCAACGGCGCGGCGCTTGGCGCGGTCGGCGTGCTCGGCCCGCGTCGAATGGATTATGGGCACACCATGGCGCGGGTCGCGGCGGTGGCGCGCTACGTCGGCGAACTGCTTGCCGACCGGTGAAACGGGCGATCCTTATACTGACCTGCTGTGGCTGACCCGCGCGACTACTACGCGACTCTCGGGGTCCGCGCCGACGCCACCAACGAGGAGATCAAGCGCGCCTACCGCAAGCTGGCCCGGGAGCTGCACCCGGACGTCAATCCGGAACCCGCCGCCCAGGAACGGTTCAAGGACGTCACCACCGCCTACGAGGTGCTCTCCGACCCGGACAAGCGGCGCGTGGTCGATCTGGGCGGCGACCCGCTCAGCGCCGCCGGCGGCGCGGGCGCGGCGAGCAACCCGTTCGCCGGCTTCGGCGCGTTCGGGGATGTCTTCGAGGCGTTCTTCGGCGGCGGTGGCGGCACGGCGCGCGGCCCCCGGTCCCGGTCGCGCCCGGGTGGGGACTCGCTGCTGCGCGTCGAGCTGACCTTGGCCGAGGCCGCGTTCGGCGCCCGCCGGGAGCTGACCGTGGAGACGGCGGTGCTCTGCCAGACCTGCCACGGCGACGGGTGCCAGCCCGGGACCACGGCGCGCAGCTGCGGGGTGTGCCATGGCGCCGGTGAGATCCAGTCGGTGCAGCGGTCGTTCCTGGGCCAGGTGATGACCACCCGGCCGTGCTCGGCGTGCGGCGCGACCGGCCAGCAAATCTCCGCGCCGTGCCCCACTTGCGGCGGCGACGGCCGGGTCCGGGCGCGGCGCACGGTCACTGTGGACGTGCCGGCCGGCGTCGAGGATGGCATGCGGATCCGGCTGTCCGGGCAAGGCGAGGTAGGGCCGGGCGGCGGTCCGCCCGGCGACTTGTACGTCGAGATCGCCGAGCTGCCCGATGAGACCTTCACCCGGGATGGCGCGGACCTGCACTGCACGCTCATCCTGCCGATGACCGCCGCCGCGCTGGGCACCCAGGTGCCGCTGCCGACCTTGGACGGTGAGCAGAAGGTGGACATTCGCGCCGGCACCCAATCCGGCGCGGTGCTGACCTTGCGTGGGCGCGGGGTCGCCCGGCTGCGCAGCACCGCGCGCGGCGACTTGCACGTGCACGTCGAGGTGCGCACACCGACCCGGCTGGATGAGGCCCAAGACCGGTTGCTGCGCGAGTTCGCCGCGCTGCGCAACGAGGAGGTGTCCGTGGCCGGCTCCCGGCCCGGCCTGTTCAGCAAGATGCGCGACGCGTTCGCCGGCCGGTAGCCACGGTCTTGGGACAGCCACCAGATGACGCCGCCGCTGTTCTTGCTGGACGTGTTGCCGGACGGCGAGCTGCTCGAACTGACCGGTGACGAGGGCCGGCACGCGGCGCGGGTGCGCCGGTTGCGTGTCGGCGAGGAGGTGCTCATCGGCGACGGGCGCGGCGCGTTGGCGCATTGCCGCGTCACCGCCGTGGCGACCGACGGGTTGCGTCTGGCGGTCACGCGCCGGTGGTTCGTGACGGCGGCCGACCCCCGGCTGGTGGTGGTCCAAGCGCCGCCGAAGGGCGAGCGGGCCGAGTTGGCGGTGGAGCTGATGACCGAGCTGGGCGTGGACGAGATCGTGCCGTGGCAGGCGGCGCGCGCCCTGGCGCGCTGGGACGCGCCGCGCGCGGCCAAGGCGTTGTCCCGGTGGCGGCGCGCCGCCCGGGAGGCGACCAAACAGAGCCGGCGGGCCTGGGCGCCGGTGGTCACCGAGCTGGTCGACACCGCCGGCGTCGCCGCGCGCCTCGCCGCCGCCGACGCCGCGTTCGTGCTGCACGAGGCGGCCGAGGAGCCGCTCGCCGCCGCGACGCTTCCCGTCCGGGGGGAGATCGTGCTGGTGGTCGGCCCGGAGGGCGGGGTCGCCGAGTCGGAGCTGGCCGCCTTCGCCGCGGCGCGCCCGGTTCGGCTGGGCCGGTCGGTGTTGCGCGCGTCCACCGCCGGCGCGGCGGCGCTGGCGGCGCTCTCGGTTCGGATGGCCCGCTGGGACTGATCCGCGCGCGATCTGGTCAGCGCGGCGGCGGCCCGTGCCGGCGCGTCAGCGCCGGCCCCGACCTGGTCGCCGCTGGCGCCGGCAGCACCGGACGGCAGCCAGTGGCCCGGCTCGGCGCCGTCCCGATTCGGTGGATTCCCGGTAACATGAGGTTGCACGCTCCCCGAGCACGGAAAGCAGGAACGAAGCCGGTTTGACCGATCCCAAGACCACAGATCGAGTCTCGACGACGATGGTCGTGCCCGGCGAGCAAGCGATGGTGGCGTTGCTCGGCTCGCGGGATGAATTGCTGCGCGTGATCGAGGCGAGCCTTGCCAGCGATGTGCATGTGCGCGGCAACGAGATAACCATCACCGGCGCGGCGGCGGACAATGCCATCGCCGTCCGGTTGTTCGAGGAGCTGTTGGCGCTGCTGGCCGCCGGGGAGCAGCTGACCCCGGACGTGATCGCCCGGGCGATGGGCATCCTCACCGCGCCGGGGGTCACCGAGCGGCCCGCCGAGGTGCTGACGCTGTCGATCCTGTCCCGGCGCGGCAAGAACATTCGGCCCAAGACGGTGAATCAGAAGCGCTATGTGGACGCGATCGACGCGCACACGGTGGTGTTCGGCATCGGCCCGGCCGGCACCGGCAAGACGTATCTCGCCGTTGCCAAAGCGGTGCAGGCGCTGCAGGCCAAGCAGGTCAACCGGATCATCCTCACCCGGCCGGCGGTGGAGGCGGGGGAGCGGCTCGGGTTCCTGCCCGGCACCCTGTTCGACAAGATCGACCCCTATCTGCGGCCGTTGCTGGACGCC
>WQZC01000245.1 GCA_009780925.1 Actinomycetes bacterium
AAGTCCTAATGAAAATCTATCTGCCACTCGTTGGGCCGGGGGTGGCGACCACGGTGATCCTGGTCGCCATCTGGGTGTGGAACGAAGTGTCCATCGCGCTCGCGCTGACATTCACGCACCCGACCATTCCGATTGCGGTGTCCGCGTATCGGGGCTACGCCGCGATCAAATGGAACCAAATGACGGCGGCCGCGATCATCGGGGTGATCCCAGTCCTGATCCTGGCCATCCTCGTGCAGCGGCACATCGTTCGCGGGCTGACCGCGGGAATCGGCAAATAGCATGCCTGCGACGCGCGCCGCTCGTTGACTGGCGTTGACGATGACCACACTGGCGCGCGGCGGGTGGGCCGACGGGCGCCCCAGGCGGGCTGGGCCGTGCCGTCGGACCCTAGGCTTGGTAGGGATCTCGGCTGGCCGGGGCCGGTTGCGCCGAAGCGTGGGAGGCAACGTGAAATCGAAAACGATTCGCGGTGGGGGCAACAAGCGTGGGGCGCTAGTGGCGCGCGCTGTCAGGCGACACCGGCGCGGAGGCGAGCGATGAGCGCGGCGCCGCTGATCGTCTCCTCGGTCCTGTCCGCCGACCAGGGCCAGTTGGCCCAGGAATGCGCGGACCTCGCCGCGGCCGGCGCGGACCGGATCCACTGGGACGTGATGGACGGCAGATTCGTGCCGAACCTGACCTTCGGCCCCGCGGTCATCGCCGCCTGCCTAGGCGCCACCGACACCCCGTTCGAGGCGCACCTGATGGTCGCGAGCCCGGAGGAATTGGTCCCGCACTGCATCGAGGCCGGCTGCGAGACGGTGATCGTGCACGCGGAGGCGTGCGCTCACCTGCATCGCACCCTCGGCTGGATCCGCCAGCTCGGCGTTCGCTCCGGGGTCGCGATCAACCCGGCCACGGGTGTCTGGGCTGTGGAGCACGTCTTGGACGAGGCCGACCTCGTGCTCGTGATGACCGTCAACCCCGGCTTCGGGGGGCAGGCCTACCTTCCGGCGATGGAACCCAAGATCAGCCGGCTGCGCGAACTCATCGACCGCTCCGGCCGGGAGATCGACCTGGAGGTGGATGGCGGTGTCACTGACGCCACCATCGGGCGAGTGGCCGCGGCTGGCGCGGACGTGTTCGTCTCCGGCAGCTGGCTGTACGGCCAGCCGGACGGCAAAGCGAATGCGGTCGCGCGATTGCGATCCCTGGCTCGGGCCGAACCTGACGGCGGCGCCGAGACGCCCCGGCCCGCGCCGCCATCGGCCGCGCTGGCGGCGCCACCGGACCGGCCCGGACCGCCGGAGCATCAGCAGCAGCGCTCCGGCAGCGTCGTGCGCGCCACCCGGGTGCGCAGCGACGGCACCGTCCGGGCCCGAAAAATCGAGTTCCGTCTTGGAGCCGCGCACGCCGGACGGACCGTCCATGTCGTCTCCGGGCCAGACGCCATCCGGTTCTTCGACACCCATGGCGTGCTCATCGTGGAACACCCCTGGCCCGCGCCCGGGGTGACCTACGTGGGCAACGGCCGGCCATCCGGTCGCCGCCGCCCGCCCTCCGAGGCGTGATCGAAGCCGCGCGACACCAAAGGCTGGCGAGCCGCCGCGAGCGCCCTCCCGGGCCGGCCGCGCTGGCTGGGTGGACCCGCCTCGCGCGCGGGATCAGCGCTGTGGACGCGCGCGGACGCGGCGCTCCTGGGCGGCGAGCAGCAGGGCCATTCCGGCGCCAGCGGCCAGAACCCCAAGCAGCATTGCCAGGCGCACATCAGCCCCAGTTCCCGGCAGTGGTGTGAGTGAGCCGGTGGTGGCCTTGTCGCAGGCGGTGACGAGGTTGTCGGTCGCGTCCGGATCGAGGGACTGTGACCCCACTAGCGCGGTGTTGCACAGTCGTCCGGTGTTCCCCGCCGCGACCCGGAAGGTGATCAGGGCGGACGCCGACTGCCCCACCCCCAGGGCGCCGACTGGGCAGCGCACGGTCGTCACCCCGGCGTCGACCGTCGGCGCCGGGCACGCCGGGCCGCCGGCCAAACGGGCGCTGACGAAGCTCATCCCGGCGGGAACGGAGTCGGCGATGACCACGTCGGCGGTGCTCGATGGGCCGGTGTTGGTTACGGTGAGCCGCCACGTCGCCGGCTCGCCGGCGACCATCGGATTCGGCGCGACCAACGTCTTGTTGATCGAGGTGTCCGAGACGCGCTGGACCGTGATGGTCTGTGTGGTGGCGTTGTTGTCCAAGTGGGTCTCGGGGGTGCTGGATTTGATCCTTGAGGTGCCGGAGTAGGTCCCGGCCGGGGTGTCGGCGGGGATGTGCATCACGACCAGGTTGATGGCGCTCCCGCCGGGTTCCCAGGGCACGCCGGGCACTGCCTGAACGCAGTGCAAGGAGTAGGAGGTGTTCTTCCATGGCGCGGTGTACGGGTCGGCGGGCGGCTGCGGGGTCCACGAGCACGCGTTGTAGGCCACGTCGTAGCTCACCGGCACGAATCCGGCCGGGAATACGGTGTCGCCGACCGGGCTCACCGCCGACGATGGGCCGTTGTTGACCACGTAACCGGTGAACGTGATGTCTTGGCCGGCGGCCGGGGTGGTGGTGCTCAACGACGAGGAGGTCCCCAAGTCGGTCAGCCGGGTGATCGTGACCGGCGCGGTGGCGGTGTTGTTAGCGGAATCGGGGTCTGCGGTGTCGGAGCTGACAGTCGCGGTGTTGTCGGCCACCGTGCCCGCGGCGAGGTTGTAGTCCGTCGTGGCGGCCAGGAGCACCGACTTGTGCTGGCCCACCGCGACGCCGCCGACTTGGCAGGCGACCACCTGAGGCGGGCCGGGGGAGGTGACCGAGCAGCGCGGGTCGGATCGCGTCGGATCGAAGGCGAACTCGTCGGGCAACGTGTCGGTGACGGTCGCGTCAGCGACGTCGGTCGGTCCGCCGTTGGTCACGGTCAACGTGTATCCGGCGGTGGAGCCGGCGATGACCGTGGCCGCGTCCGGGGTCTTGACCAGCTGCAGGTCGGCCATCCGGATGAGGTCCACGTTGACCTGGCCGTTCGGGCAGCCGGCGGTGCTCGGGGGCGCGCAGCCGCCGCCGACCAGCGCGGTGGCGGTGGACGCGTAGGCATCGTTCGACACGTTGGCCACGTACTCGTGGCTGGCCAACCCGGGGTACACCGAACTCAGTTCGTCCGCGTTGGCGACAACTCCGCTGATGATCACCGTGACGAGTTGGCTCGGCCCCAGCCCGGCGCCGCTGGCCAGGGTGTCGAGCTGGCACACCACGTCCGGCGTGTAGGAGGGCCCGGCGCCGGAATCGGAGATGTCGCACGATCCTTGGGAGGCGCTCGCCCGCTGCACGATCAATCCTGCGGGGATGCTGTCGTCGTGGAGCGTGACGGTTTCGGCGTCGGCCAAATCGGCGCCGTTCCCGGAGACTTGCACGGTGATCTGGTAGGCGAACGGGCCGCCGGCGACGAAGGCGCGGTTGGGACTGACCGGATCGTACGGGTTGGTGATCTCGCTCGCCGCGGTCTTGGTCACCGTCAGGTCGGTGCGTGTGTCGCCGATGTCGATGGCGGCGGCCTCGTGGTTGTTGTCCGGGTCGGGGTCTAGCATCGCGCTGTATCCGTACGCGTGGTCGGGATAGTGGCCGGTCTGGTCGTATCCGGGCAGCGAGATCACATACTTGATGTGAATCGAGTCACCCGGGCCGAGGGGGAGCGGCAGGGCGCAGGCCAGCTCGCGGGCGGCGGCGGTGCACACCGCGCCGGGGGGAAGCGTCGACAGAT
>WQZC01000246.1 GCA_009780925.1 Actinomycetes bacterium
ACTGACGCGTTGGGTCGGCGGGTGTTTGGCCCGTGTTTGGCAGGTGTTCGGCGGCTGATCGGTGGCTGTTCAGCGGCTGTTCGGCGGGCGGCCGATTGGGCAACGCGCTGGACCGAACGTCCTGATACTGGCATTACGTTCGACTGTCCGAATTAGGCCATTCGACCTGGTCGGCGGTGGTCGCGGCAAGACTTCTTGAGCGCGCGTGGTCATATCTCGGGCGCAACGGCGTCAGGATGACTGATGGGGATGTCGAGTTGCTGTCCAAAAACAGGAACGGGGTTCCCAGGTGCTGTTCGCAAGCTGGCGCGTCCGCGCGCGGTTCCGGGGGCACCGCCGCCGGGGCCGGCGGGCGGCCGCCGCGTCGTCGCTGGCGGTGCTGAGATTTCGGTGGACCCGGCTGGCCAGGACTTGGCGCGGGTATGGGCGCGGCGCGTTGGTGGCGGCGCTGGGCGCGATTCTCACTTGTGCGTTGGTGACTGGACTGTTGGGGTTCGGCGGGTTCGGCGCCGCGCCGGCGCGCGCTGACTCGGCCACCATCGGGGCGACGATGGGGTTGCAGTCCACCGCCACCCAGCAATCGGGCAACACTTGGCAGTACCAAATCGCGGTGTCGTGCCAGGGGACGGTCGGGCTGACCTGCGACGACATGACCGTGACCATCCCGATGCCGCCGGATTTCGCTGCGTCGGGGGCGGCGAGCCCCTCGGAGTGGCGGGTGTCGATCGCCGGCACCGACGCCACCTTGGTCCCGACGGGCGTGACCATCTCGGGCAACAACTGGGTGGTCACCTTCCTGCGCCCGATGAGCGCCGGGGAGTCCACGGTGTTCTCCTTCTACGTGATTCCGCCGAACGGCACCACCCCGAACGGCGCCTCTTGGACGCTGTCGGCGACGGTGGCGGGCTCGAACGTGGCGTCGGTGACCACGCCGGCCACCGCCCGCGCCACCGCGACCGCGACCGCGACCTGCCGGTTGAACGCCAACAACGCGGGAACCGGCTACCCGGCTGGGTCGACGCAGACGTACAGCGTGACCCTCTACCCCTATGCCGCGGGCGCCAGCAACTCGGTGGGGACATTGGCGGCGGATCCCAATGCCACGCCCTCCTCGTTATCCTTCCCGGTGCCGGCCGGCTTCACGTTCGTCTCGGCGCAACCGATCAACGGGGTGGCCGCCGTTTACAACTCGGCCACCCGGGTGGTCACCTGGTCCCCGGTGATCGCGAGCGTGTGGACCGCGTCCGGTGGGGCGGGCGTCTACAACGTCGCTTCGACGTACACCGGCTATGTGACGCTGACGCTGCCCGCCACCGCCGGCAGCTACAGCTCTTCACCCACGGCGCAGTTCACCGCCATCGGCAATTCATCGCCGACCAATTGTTCGGTCGCGATGTCGATGCCGGTGACGTCCGCGGCGATTGTCGGACAGATCATGGCGAAGCAGGCCGTTGGCGTCAGCCAATTCGGGTCGGAGCAGGCTGGAACCTCATCGAGCGGCACGGGCCTTTACGCGCGGTCGGCGCGGGACGGGGTAATGCCGGGGACCTTCACCAGCATTAGCAATTTCACCATCTATCTGTACCGGAACAATGGCACGTATCAGGCGCACGTTTATGACGGGTTGCCGTGTTTGACCAGTGGCACCGGAACGACTGTCTCCACTCCGTACGCATCGCTGCCGGAGGGAACGCTATGCACCAGCCCCGCCTTCCGATTGGTGCAGATCAATTTGGGAGCGGCTGCCAACGCGCTGGACGGCCAGGTGGTCAAGGTTGGGTTCACCGACGGCACCAGCGTGGTGCTGCCGAACACTGGCACCTGGGTTGTGCCGGCGGGGATGACGGCCGCGTGGGTCACGATTGATGGCGCGTACAACGTCAATGACACGGCTACCGTCAAGTCTTGGCTGCTGTCCGGTTGGCCCGTGGTTTCGGGACCGACCTCATCGGCCCAGTACGTGCGCAACACCGCCACGGTGTCCGGCACCGCCACGTTGACCGGAACCCCCTTCACCACCGGCACGGCATACGTGGGACTGCAAACCACGGCCACCACCACATTGCTGCTCAACCCGCCGAAGACCAGCACCTTCTCCTGGACCGCGACCTGGACCGGCAATCAGCTCATGCAGCCGCTTCGGCCATCCGACGCCGCCACCACCACCGGAACGGTGGGCGCGCTGTCCACTGATCCGTCGCTGGCCACCCAGCAGCGGTACGCGGTGGTGATCCCGGCCAACTCGGGCATAAACGTCACCGGCGTGACCGGGTACATCGGCAATGCCACCGGCAGCTACACTTCGGTCGCCCCGACGGTCACCGCCGATTACAATGGCTTGGGCGACACTTTGTATTTGGTCTCGGGCGCGACGCAAACGATGGTCGGATCGGGTGCCCAGCTGAATTTTGGCGGGATGGCGCCGGGGGTTTATGAGTACTACACGTATGCCGGGTTCGCCAACAATCCGACATTGAGCGATAACGGCGCGTCATGCACCGCCGGCGGCGGCGTGCTGGTGACCGACACCACGGGGATCATCGGCCCGGTCGGAGTGTCGACCACGCTGTGCAAGTCGACCAACACGATCATCGTGACCAGCCCGGGCGGCGGGCTGGTGCTGACCAAGTCGGTGTCGGATGTGACCGCAGGGACGTCGTTCCTGGGTTCGCCGGCGGTGGTGCCGGCCGCGTCAGGGGACACGGTGCAGTTTCGGGTGCGGATCGCGAACGTGGGCACGTCCGCGCTGACCAACCTGGTGCTGTACGACGTGCTGCCGTATCCGGGGGACACCGGAGTGGTCGATGGGCAGGTGGGCGTGGCGCGCGGTTCGACGCGCCAGCCGGTGCTCTCATCGGTGAGCGTGCCGACCGGGTGGACGGTCACCTACACCAACGTGACTAATCCGTGCCGGTCGGAGGTCGGGGTGACCACGGGCTGCACGACGGTGGCCTGGTCGTCGGTGAAGCCGGCGACCACCGGGGCGCTGCGGTTGACGTCGTCCTCGTTGGCGGTGGGGTCGTATGTGGACATCCTGTTGACTTACCCGGCGCCGGCGGCGGCGAGCTGGCAGGTCGACGATGTGGCGTGGAACTCGGTGGGCGGCACTGCGGTGCAGGGGGCGTTGCAGCTGCCGCCGGTGGAGGCGCCGAAGGTCGGGTTCGGCTATCCGTCGGCGAAGCTGGAGTGGACCAAGACTGACTCGGAGAACAACCCGCTGGCCGGCGCCACGTTCCACGTCACCGGCCCGAACGGCTATGCCAAGGATGTGACCGACAACCAGGCCCCGGACGCGGACCCGACCGACGGCGGGTTCTTGCTGAACAAGGGACTGGCGCCGGGGACGTACACGATCACCGAGACGGGCGCGCCGTCCGGGTTCGCGGTGGATCCGACGCCGCAGTCGGTGACCATCGACGCGATGGGCGGGACCGGGAAGGTCGGGCCATTCATCAATGTGGCGCTGGCGTCGTTTTCGATCGTGAAGTCGGCGGATGTGCCGTCGGTTTCGGCGGTGGGCGATCCGGTGGCGTGGAGTGTGCTGGTCACCAACACGGGCGGGTCGGCGCTGACGGCGGTCGATGTGGCGGAGGCGGCGTTCTCCGGCGCGGGCGGTCCGTCGGGGTTGCATCTGGATTGCGGTGGCGGGTCGTCGGTGATCGCCTCGCTGCCGGTCGGCGGATCGGTCACGTGCCATGCGTCGTATGCGACGGTTCGGGCTGATCTGCTGGCCGGGACGATTGTGAACCAGGCG
>WQZC01000247.1 GCA_009780925.1 Actinomycetes bacterium
GAGTCGAATGTCTCGGTGTCGATGTTCAGACCGTAGAACAGCTCGTCGACGATCTGGTCATCGGTGAGGCTGTCCAGCCCCGACTGGTTGGCGCGGCCCCGGGCCATGCCGATAAACAGCAGGGTGGGGGCGTCGCCTTGGTCGGAGTACACCTCCACCGTGGCATTGTTGGTGAACTGGCTATTGGATTGCCGCAACTCGTTCTTCAACGTGCCGACATCGGCGCTGAGCGCGCGGTGGTAGCCGTCGATGGAATCCGGCAGTTTCAACGCGGGATCGTTCGAGGCGGACATGACCAGCCCGGCCACCACGGTGCCGGCGGTCGCCACCACGGCCACCAAGGCGATGGCGAGATACCGAAGCCAGCGTCGGGTTCGGACCGGCGGAGCCGGCGGGGCCGGCGGGGCCAGCTGGTACGGCTGGTGGGGCGCGGGCGGGTATGGCTCGGCCGGGCGGGACGGGCGCGCGGTCACCGGCGGCCCGAAGTACGGTGCTGCCGCCTGGTCGGGCGGTGGCGCGTCGTCGAACCGGTACTGGTCGTCGAATCGGTACTGGTCGTCGAACTGGGCTGGCCAGGCGTTCGGGTCGACCGGGTCGGTCATCGATCGGTCTCCTTCCCCGACGGTTGGGCTCTCGTCGGCCGGGCGATTGCCGCTGCCAGCTATCAGCGGGAACGTTAGGCCACTACTGACAGGTATGCCAAGTAGGCTTCGGCCATGGCTGCGGGTGGCGTCCCGGATGACACCGGGCATTTCGGACCGTATGGCGGTCGATTCGTCCCGGAGGCGTTGGTCTGCGCGTTAGACGAGCTGACCTCGGCGTTCCATCAGGCTCAAACGGACCCGAGCTTCGCCGCGGAGCTGACCGGATTGCTGCGCGACTACGCCGGCCGGCCGTCGCCGCTCACCGACGCGCCCCGGTTCGCCGAGCACGCGGGCGGGGCGCGAATCCTGCTCAAGCGCGAGGACCTCAACCACACCGGATCCCACAAGATCAACAATGTGCTCGGCCAGGTGCTGCTGACCCGTCGTCTGGGCAAGCCCCGGGTGATCGCGGAAACCGGCGCCGGCCAGCACGGCGTCGCCACCGCCACCGCGGCGGCGCTGTTCGGGCTGGAGTGCGTCGTCTACATGGGTGAGGAGGACACCCGCCGGCAGGCGCTCAACGTCGCGCGGATGCGACTGCTCGGCGCGGAGGTGGTGCCGGTGCGCACCGGCTCGCGCTCCCTCAAGGACGCCATCAACGAGGCGCTGCGCGATTGGGTGACCAACGTCGCCACAACCAACTACATTTTCGGCACCGTCGCCGGACCGCACCCGTTCCCGATGATGGTGCGCGAGTTCCAGCGGGTCATCGGCGACGAGGCCCGGGCCCAGGCGCTCGAGCGCGCCGGTCGGCTGCCGGACGTGGTGACGGCGTGCGTCGGCGGGGGCTCCAACGCGATCGGCATCTTCACCGCATTCTTGACCGATCCGTCGGTGCGGCTGGTTGGCTGCGAGGCCGGCGGCGCGGGCCTGGCCACCGGGCGGCACTCGGCGTCGATCGGCGGCGGCGTCCCCGGCGTGCTGCACGGCGCCCGGTCCTACCTGCTGCAAGACGAGCACGGACAGACCATCGAGTCGTACTCCATTTCCGCCGGTCTGGACTACCCGGGCGTCGGCCCGGAGCACGCCTGGCTGCACGACACCGGACGCGCCGAGTACATCTCGATCACCGATGACGAGGCGATGGCCGCCTTCGAGCTGCTGTGCCGGACCGAAGGGATCATCCCGGCGATCGAGTCGGCGCACGCGCTGGCCGGCGCCTGCCGGCTGGGCCGCGAGATGGGCCCGGAGGCGACCATCCTGGTCTCGCTGTCCGGGCGGGGGGACAAGGACGTGGAGACGGCGTCGAGCTACTTCGGGTTGGGGGCGGACCAGTGAGCGCGGCGCGAGAAACACCGATCGGCGCGGCGACGGACGGGGCGGCGCGGGACCCAGCGGGCGCGCGAGCCAGCGGAACCGGGAGCGCGCTCGCGGCAGCGCTGCGCGCGACGAGATCGGCCGGGCGGGCCGCGCTGATCGGCTACCTGCCGGTCGGCTATCCGGACGTTGACGTCTCCATCGCGGCGATGCGCGCGCTCGTCGCCGGCGGCGCGGACGTGGTGGAAATCGGCGTTCCGTACAGCGACCCGGTGATGGACGGGCCGACCATCCAGGCCGCCGCCGACGTCGCGGTGCGGGCCGGGGTGGGCATGGCCCAGGTGCTTCGCGCGGTGGAGGCAGTCGCCGAGGCCGGGGCCGCCGCCGTGGTGATGTCCTACTGGAACCCGATCGAGCGCTACGGCGTGGCGCGCTTCGCCGCCGACCTGGCCTCGGCCGGCGGCAGCGGGGCGATCACCCCGGACCTCATCCCGGATGAGGCGGCGGGGTGGCTCGCCGCCACCGACGCGCACGGCCTGGACCGGGTGTTCCTGGTCGCGCCCTCCTCCACCGACGCCCGGCTCGCCGCCACCGCCCGGGCTTGTCGGGGCTTCGTGTACGCAGCCTCGACAATGGGGGTCACCGGCGCGCGCGAACGGGTGGCCGGGACCGCGCGCACGCTGGTCGAGCGGGTCCGGGCGGTAGCGCCGGGGCTGCCGGTGTGCGTCGGGCTCGGGGTGTCCACCGGCGCGCAGGCCGCTGAGGTTGCCGGTTACGCGGACGGGGTGATCGTTGGCTCGGCTCTGGTCCGCCGGCTGCTGGATCGCCCGGACGACGCCGGGATCGCCGGGATCGCGGGGGTCCGGGCGCTGGCCGAGGAGTTGGCAGCGGGCGTCCGCGCCGGATCGCCCGCTGCCTGACGGTCCGCCGCCGGGCCGCTCGTCGCCGGGCCACTCATCGCCGGGCCACCCGTCGCTCGACCATCTGTCTCTCGGCCATCTCTCGCTCGGCCATGCGTCATGATCATGGGTTTTGCGCAAGCAAGTTGCGCAAAACCCATGATCATGACGGGGATTGGATGGCGAACCTGATGATGTCGGGGAAAACGCAGGATTCCCGCGTTTTCCCCGACATCATCAGTGAGCGGTCACGAAGTGGCGCGGTGGCGGTCGGTGCGGTGGGTGTTGGGGTGCGTGGGTGGCGGTCGGGTGTCGGCGCGGTGGCCGTCAGGGGTTGGCCGTCATGGGATGAGCAGCAGCTTGCCGGTGGAGCGGCGGCCCTCCAGATCGTCATAGGCGGCACTGGCACGGTCGAGCGGGTAGCGCCCGCCGATCTCAATGCGCAGGCCACCGTCGGCGACCGCGCGCAGCACATCGCCGCCGCGCCAGAGCAGTTCGTCGCGGGTCGCCACGTAGTGCGCGAGGGTGGGGCGGGTGATGAACAGCGAGCCGCCAGCGTTGAGGCGCTGCAGGTCGAACGGCGGGACCTGTCCGCTCGCCCCGCCGAACAGCGCCAGCATGCCGCGCGGCGCCAGCGCGGCCAGCGAGGCGTCGAAGGTCGCCTTGCCCACCCCGTCGTAGACGACCGTGACGCCGCGGTCGCCGTTGCGCCGGCGCACCTCGCCGGCCAGATCGTCCACCTGGTCGTATCGGATCACCTCGTCCGCGCCGAGCGCCAGCGCCTTGGCCGCCTTGGCGTCGGTGGATACGGTGCCGATGACCCGCGCGCCGCGCGCCTTGGCCAGCTGCACCAGCAGCTGGCCGCATCCGCCGGCGGCGGCGTGCACCAGCACCGTGTCGCCGGGCTCGACGGGGCGCGTCGAGTGGACCAGGTAGTGCGCGGTCATGCC
>WQZC01000248.1 GCA_009780925.1 Actinomycetes bacterium
CACCCGCCGGGCCAGCGCCACCTGCTCGGCGACCCCTCGGCCCTGCCGCTCAACCGGAACGCCGGCGGTGGCCTGTGCCGCGCGCTCCTCCTCGTCGAACCGGGCCGTCAATCTCGCCTGGCGTGCCCGAGCGGCACACGCCAACTCCTCCAACGCGCGGATCTGGTCTATCAAACCAGCGCGACCGCCACCGACCTCAGACTCAGCGAGCGCCCTGGCCCACTCGCGCAACTGCGCGACTCCAGGACCGCCAAGTGCATCGAACACATGTTCGAGTCTACTACGTGTGGCCCATTGTCGCAAGCCGGCCGGGAACCCGTGCCGTGGTCGGTGCGCTCGGCACCGGCCGGGATAGGGCCCGGTCGGTGGGGGAGGTCCGGCCGGGACAGCAGTCGGCCGGGACAGCGGGGGATGGGAGCGCTATCGCTTGCCGTAGGTCTTGTGCTGCGCGGTGACGGTCGCGGCGATGGCCGCCAGGTGCTGCAATCGGACTAGTTCCGACGGCAGCCAGGGCAGTGCCGGTCGGCCGATCAGCAGACCTCCCTCGCCCAGGGTGGCGACCGCGAGCTCGGTGCCCAGGTTCGCCCATCCCGGCGGCGCCCACGGCTCGCTGGCGTCCAGGGGCCGGACCGGGTGCGGTGGCCACCATGGCACCGGCAGCTGGTCGATCTCCGGAGCCGCCTGACTGGCGGCGACCACTGGGGCGCGCCCGCCCACTGGGTCACCGAGCACGAGTGCCCATCCGGCGCGGAAGATTTTTTCCACGCCGTCAGCGAGCAGCTGCAAGGAACGTTCGGGACTCGCGGCCAGGCTTTCCAACAGCTCCAGCTCGCGGTGTGGGTCGGTGACCCCGGAATACGGCCGGATCGACAAGACGCGCACCCCGTCGACCGATGACGCCGCGCTCACCAGCGAATCGGCGAGCACCTCGCGCGGGACCTCAACCACTATGTCGTCAATGGCTTGTTTGTCGAGATGCGCCACGACATCCACACTGATGATGTCGGCGTTCACGTGGCCGAGGGCAGTGGCGACCGCACCGAGCGCGCCCGGCCGGTCGGGCAGCCGCAGCCGCAGCAAGTAGGACACGGGCCTAGCTTCCCTGATCAATGTTTCCGGTGGGTTTCTGGGGGTGTGGTATCAGTTGTGGGGCGGTTCAGAGCGACCGACGAGTCGTGCGGGTGTCGTCGCTTGGGATGGGAGTCGCCGCATCCGGGCAGTCGCCGCAGCCGCGCGATCGTCGCGCTCGGATGGCTCCGCGACCCGGTGGGCGCCCGAGCGGTTTCCGCGCCCGCGTGGCCTGAGCCGAGGCGCGCTCGTAAACTCAGGGATCGTGCCAGACAACCCCAACCCCAGCGGCGAGGCCAATATCAGCCGCGACGAGGTGGCCCACTTGGCCAGATTGGCCCGTCTCGCGGTCACGGAAGACGAACTCGAAATGTTCGCCCAGCAGCTAGACGTGATCCTCGGCGCGGTGGCGCGCGTGGGCGAGGTGGCCGCCACGGACATTCCGCCCACCTCGCACGCGGTGCCGCTGACCAACGTGTTCCGGGCCGACGAGGTCCGCCCGTCGCTGCCCTGCGGTGCGGTGCTGGCCGGCGGGCCGGCGGTGGAGGACGAGAAGTTTCGCGTGCCGCGAATCCTGACCGAGGAGACGGCGTGAGCGAGCGCGGAGGCGATCTATGAGCGACGTGAGCCGACAGCGAGTGAGGATCGCAGGGAGCGTGGCGACCGAGGACCGGAGCGAGCGCGGAGGCGATCTATGAGCGACAGCCTTATTAGGCGGACCGCGGCGGAGCTGGCGGCCCTGGTCGCCACCGGGCAGGCGTCGGCGGTCGAGGTCGCCCAAGCCCACCTGGACCGCGTCGCCGAGGTCGACCCGGCGGTGCACGCCTTCTTGCACGTGGACGCCGAGGGCGCGCTCGTCGCTGCGCGGGCGGTGGACGCCAAGCGGGCGGCGGGGGAGCCGCTGGGCCCGCTGGCCGGTGTTCCCCTGGCGATGAAGGATGTGGTGGTCACCAAAGACCTGCCCACCACTGCCGGCTCGAAGATCCTGGCGGGCTGGCGCCCGCCGTACGACGCGACGATCACCGCGCGCATCAAGGACGCCGGCGTGGTCATGCTCGGCAAGGTGAACATGGACGAGTTCGCGATGGGCTCGTCCACCGAGAACTCCGCCTACGGCCCGACGCGCAACCCGTGGGACCTGACCAAGATCCCCGGCGGCTCGTCTGGCGGCTCGTCGGCGGCCGTCGCCGCGTTCGAGGCGCCGCTGGCCATCGGCACCGACACCGGCGGCTCGATCCGCCAGCCGGCGGCCGTGACCGGCGTCGTCGGCCACAAGCCGACCTACGGCGGCGTCTCGCGGTACGGGCTGATCGCGTTCTCCTCCTCCCTGGACCAGGCCGGACCGTTCGGCCGCACCGTGGAAGACGCCGCGCTGCTGCACGAGGTGATCGCCGGCCACGACCCGCACGACTCCACCTCGATCGACGCGCCGGTCCCGCCGGTGCTGGCCGCCGCCCGCGCCGGGGCGCGGGGCGGCCTGGCCGGCGCGCGGATCGGCGTGGTGCGCGAACTGTCCGGCGATGGCTACCAGGCCGGCGTGCTCGCCGCCTTCGAGGCGGCGGTGGGCCAGCTGCGCGAGCTGGGCGCGGAGGTGATCGAGCTGTCCTGCCCGCACTTCGGTTACGCGCTGCCCGCCTACTACTTGATCGCGCCGGCGGAGTGCTCGTCCAACCTGGCCCGGTTCGACTCGGTCCGCTACGGGCTGCGGGTCGGGGACGACGGGGTGAACTCGCTGGAGGACGTCATGTCGGCGACCCGGGAGGCCGGTTTCGGCGCGGAGGTCAAGCGCCGCATCATCATCGGCGCCTACGCGCTGTCCTCTGGCTACTACGACGCTTACTACGGGCAGGCGCAGAAGGTCCGCACGCTGATATCCCGCGATTTCGCGGCGGCGTTCGAGCGGGCCGATGTGCTGGTCTCGCCGACCTCGCCGTCGGTGGCGTTTGGCTTGGGCGAGCAGATCGATGACCCGATGACGATGTATGCCAACGACCTGTGCACGCTGCCGGCGTCGCTGGCCGGGACCCCGGCGATCTCGGTGCCGTGCGGGCTTTCCGGCGGGCTGCCGGTTGGGTTGCAGATCATGGCGCCGGCGCTGGCCGATGACCGTTGTTATCGGGTGGCGGCCGCGTTCGAAGCCGCGCGGGGTCCGCTGGCGATCCCCGAATTGACGATTTCTGCAGCGACGAGTTCTGCGGGAGCGTTTTCCGAGGCGGCGATTTCCGAGGTGGCGAGCAAATGAGCACCGCGATCGACTATGACGACGTGTTGACCCGGTACGAGCCGGTGATCGGGCTGGAGACGCACGTCGAGCTGGCCACCGCCTCGAAAATGTTCTGCGGCTGCTCCACCGAGTTCGGCGCCGCGCCGAACACGCACGTCTGCCCGGTGTGCCTGGGGCTTCCCGGCGCGCTGCCGGCGGTCAATGCCAAAGCGATCGACTGGACCATCCGCATCGGGTTGGCGCTGAACTGCTCGATCGCGCCATGGTGCCGGTTCGCGCGCAAGAACTATTTCTACCCGGACATGCCGAAGAACTTCCAAACCTCGCAATACGACGAGCCGCTGTGCTACGACGGCTATCTTGATGTCGAGATCGACGGCGGCGCTTTCCGCGTGCCGATTGAGCGCGTGCACATGGAGGAAGACACCGGCAAGAACACCCACATCGGCGCGTC
>WQZC01000249.1 GCA_009780925.1 Actinomycetes bacterium
AACGGCTTGTGGGCGGTCAATAGCGTCGGTGTGGTGACCGTGCGCGGCCAGCAGGTGCTGCTGGCGGTGTTCACCCAGCACAACCAGTCGTTCGAGTCCGGGATGGCGCTAGTCGAGTCACTGACCAAGGCGATCGCCCCGGCGGTGGTCGCCCAGTAGGGGCAGCGCTCGACCGCCGCGTAGAGCACGGCGGACGAGCACGGCCGTCGAGCACTGCGGGCGAGCACGGCGGACGAGCGCCGGCGTTGACCCGCATATTCGCGTGCGTGACCCAGCCCGTTCCGCGAATACTGCTCAAACTCTTGTGTCGCTCCGCATTTTCGGATACAGTCCCGCCATGACCATGTTCCGGATTCGGGAAGCGGCGCAGCTGCTCGGGGTCAGCGACGACACGGTCCGCCGATGGGCGGACGCTGGCCGGGTCCCCACCGGCGTCGACGACGCCGGGCGGCGGGTCATCGACGGCGTGGACCTGGCCCGCCTCGCCGAAGAGATCGCGGCCACCGTCGAGCACCCGGAGCCCCGCCCGATGGTCGGCGCCTCGGCCCGAAACCAGTTCACCGGACTGGTGACCAAGGTCATCAAAGACAAGGTGATGGCCCAGATAGAGATCCAGGCCGGTCCGCACCGCGTGGTGGCCCTGCTCAGCCGCGAGGCGGCCGACGAGCTCGCCCTCACCCCCGGCGCACTCGCCATCGCCTCCATCAAAGCCACCAATGTGGTGGTCGGGGTGCCCGAGCACCACACCGGCCGCGTCGGATAGGCGCGACTAACCCACCCACCCCCAGACACACACGCAAGGAGCCGCGCAGATGCGCCATCGCATCGGGACGGCCATGGCAGCCATGCTCGCCATAGCCGTGATCGCCACCGGTTGCTCTTCGAGCAAGAACAACTCGTCAGGCTCGCCCAGCGCCCCGCCCCCCGGCGCCACCGCCACGGGCGCGGGCGCGCCGCAGACAGCAAGCGGCACCATCATCGTGTTCGCTGCGGCATCGTTGCAAGAGGCGTTCACCACCCTCGGCAAGCAGTTCGAGGACGCCAACCCGGGAACCAAAGTCACGCTCAACTTCGGCGCCAGCTCGGCGCTCGCCGAGCAGATCAACTCCGGCGCGCCGGCGGACGTGTTCGCCTCGGCGTCGCCGACGAACATGCAACAGGTCGTCGACGCCGGCGGAGCCTCCGGGCCGACTAACTTCGTCCGCAACGTCATGGAGATCGCCGTCCCGCCAAGCAACCCTGCTAACGTCGCGAGCGTGGCGGATCTGGCGAAAAGCGGCGTGAAAGTCGCGCTGTGCCAGCCGCAGGTGCCCTGTGGCGCAGTGGCCGCCAAAGTGTTCGCCAATGCCGGCGTCACCGTCACCGCGGTCACCCTGGAGCCAGATGTCAAATCCACCCTGTCCAAGGTGGAGATGAACGAAGTCGACGCCGGCGTCGTCTACGTGACCGATGTCCGCTCGGCCGGCGACAAGGTCAAAGGCATCGTCATCCCGGACGACATCAACGCCTCGACCGAATACCCGATCGCCGCGCTGACCAAAGCGGCCAACCCCACCGGGGCACAAGCGTTCGTCGCGTTCGTGTTGTCGCCGGCCGGTCAGGCGGTGCTCGCCGCGGGCGGATTCGAGCAGCCCTGACCCCCACCACCACTCGTCGGCCCGGTCCGCGCCGCCCCACGCCGCGCAGGCCGGGCCGACGGGGCGTGCCGGCCCCGATCGCGGCCCCAGCGCTCATCGCGCTGGTGTTTCTGGTGCTGCCGCTGGTGGCGATGCTCATCCGCGCCCCGTGGCGCGACCTCGGCGGCCTGCTCGGGCAAAGCGAGGTGCGGTCCGCGCTGCGGCTGTCGCTGGAGTGCGCGAGCGCCGCCACCGTCGCGTCGCTGGCGTTCGGGGTGCCGCTGGCCTGGGCGCTGGCCCACCTGCGCTTGCCAGGCATCGGCCTGGTCCGGGCGCTGGTGATGCTGCCGCTGGTGCTGCCGCCGGTGGTCGGCGGCATCGCGCTGCTGCTCGCATTGGGGCGCAATGGCGTCATCGGACGCTACCTGGACCAGTGGTTCGGGGTGACCTTGCCGTTCACCACTCCCGGCGTGATCCTGGCCGAGACGTTCGTGGCCATGCCGTTCCTGATCGTCACTGTGGAGGGCGCGCTGCGGGCAGCCGATCACGACATCGAGGAGGCGGCGGTGACGCTCGGCGCGTCCCGGCTAACCGTGTTCCGGCGCATCACCCTGCCGGCGATCGGCCCGTCGCTGGCCGCCGGCGCGATCTTGTGCTGGGCGCGGGCGCTGGGCGAGTTCGGCGCCACCATCACCTTCGCCGGCAACTTCCCCGGCACCACGCAGACGATGCCGCTGGCGATCTACGGGGCGTTCCAGCTGGACCCGCAGGCCTCGGTCGCGCTCGGCCTGGTGCTGCTGGCGGTGGCCGTCGCGGTGCTGACGGCCTTGCGCACGCACTGGCTGCGCGGGGCGGATCCGCGATGAGCGCCGCCGAGCCGGGTTGCCTTGCCGTGTGCGCTCGCGTCCAGCGCGGCGCCTTCCGCTTGGCGGTGGATCTCGCCGTGCCGGCTGGGCAAGTGCTCGGCGTGATCGGGCCGAACGGCTCGGGCAAGACCACCCTGCTGCGCGCTCTCGCCGGCCTCACCCCGATCTGCGAGGGACAAATCACCCTCGGCGGCGAGGTGCTCGACCGCCGCGAGCCCGACCGCCCCGCTCCTGGTGACGCGCACCCGAGCGACGCGGACCCCGGCGACGCGGACCCCGGCGACGCGTGCCCGAGCGAGTCCGACCCGACTGCTGCCGATCACGATGGCGCCGACTCCGATGGCGTCGACTCCGATGGCGTCGGGCCGCACCGCCGTCGGCCCACGGTGTTCGTCCCGCCCGAGCGCCGCCCGATCAGCTTCGTCTTCCAGAACCACCGCCTGTTCCCCAATCTGAGCGTCCGCGACAACGTGGCGTTCGCCCCGCGCTGCCATAACGCCGGGCGGCGCCGGTCCCGGCTCATCGCCGACCAATGGCTCGACCGGCTCGGCCTGACGGAGCTGGCGGGCCGCAAGCCGGCTGAACTGTCCGGCGGCCAGGCACAGCGCGTCGCCCTGGCCCGCGCCCTCGCCGCCGAGCCCGCGCTGCTGCTGCTGGACGAGCCACTCGCCGCCCTGGACGCCAAGACCAAGCTGGACACGCGGGTCGAGTTGCGCCGCCATCTGACCGAGTTCGGCGGAGCCACCCTGCTGGTCACCCACGACCCGCTCGAGGCGATGGTGCTCACCGATCAGCTCATCGTCATCGAGGACGGGCGCGTCGTGCAGCGCGGCGAGCCGGCGGCGGTGGCGCGCCGCCCGGCCACCGGATACGTGGCCCGCCTGGTCGGGCTGAACCTCTACCGCGGCCGGCTCGACGGATCCGGGCGGATCACCCTCGACGGAGGGGCGAGCGCCTTCACCGCCCCCCGCCCCTCCGCTGACGGGCCGCCGCCAGGACGGGTGCTGATCGCGTTGCGCCCGAGCGCGATCGCGGTGCACACCACCCGACCCGATCATTACAGCGCCCGCAACGTCTGGACCGGGACCGTGCGCGGGCTGGAACTGCTCACCGACCGGGTGCGCGCCCAGGTCGCCGGCGCCCCGGAGGCGCTGGTCGACCTCACCCCGGACGCGGTGGCCGATCTCGGCCTGGTCGAGGGCAGCCAAGTATGGCTCAGCGCCAAGGCCACCGAGCTGGACGTCTACCCCG
>WQZC01000250.1 GCA_009780925.1 Actinomycetes bacterium
CCCCGAGACCGGCCCCGGCTCCATCCTCGGCCACGAGGCGGTCGGCACCGTCGTCGAGGTTGGCGCCGCGGTGCGCACCATCTCGGTCGGGCAGCGCGTGCTGGTGTCCTGCGTGTCGGCGTGCGGGCGATGCCGCTACTGCCGCGTCGGCTCCTACGGCCAGTGCCTCGGCGGCGGCGGCTGGATCCTTGGCCACCTGATCAACGGCACCCAGGCTGAGTATGTGCGGGCCCCGTTCGCCGAGACCTCGCTGTACCCGCTGGCCGAGTCGGTCACCGACGAGGCGGCGCTCATGCTCGCCGACATCGTGCCGACCTCCTACGAGGTTGGTGTGCTCAACGGGCAAGTCCGCCCCGCTGACACCGTCGTCGTGGTCGGCGCCGGCCCGGTCGGGCTGGCCGCGATCAAGACCGCGCGCATGTTCAGCCCGTCCAACATCGTCGCCATCGACCTGGCCGAGACCCGGCAGAAAGCCGCGCTGGAGTTCGGCGCGACGCTGGCGATCTCCCCGAACGACGACCCGCTGGGCAAGGTGCGCGAGCTGACCGACGGGCTCGGCGCGGACGTGACGATCGAGGCGGTCGGCATTCCGGCGACGTTCGAGATGTGCACCGACCTGGTCCGCGCCGGCGGCCACGTGGCCAACGTCGGCGTGCACGGCGCGCCCGCGACGCTGCACCTGGAGACCCTGTGGATCAAGAACGTGACCATCACCACCGGCCTGGTCGACACCTACTCCACGCCCACCCTGCTCACCATGCTCACCGCCGGGCAGCTGAGCACCAGCGAGTTCGTCACCCACCGGTTCACCATCGACCAGATGCTTGAGGCCTACGACATCTTCGAGCGGGCCGGCGAGACCGGCGCGCTCAAGGTCTGCCTGACCCGCGCCTGACCGAACCCGCCGGCGGACCGGCGCCGCCCCAGGTGGGCGGCGCCGGTCCGCCGGAACAATTCCATAGCACGCGCGTCGGCCGCTCGGCTTGTGCCGCGAGCGGCCGACGCGCGTCTTGGATGCCTCGGCGCGTCGGAGGCCCGCGCCGAGGCCCATTCCCACACCACCCACGACCGAGCCAGCACCGTGCCGCTGAATGAATCCCCGACCGGCGAAGTCCAAGTAGGATCGTGCCACCAGCGGACCGGGACGGTGCCATGACCACAACGCGCGGGATTGACCCGACGAGGCGTTCGACCAGGCGGCGGAGGTGGCCCCGAGCCGCAACCGTCGCCGCCTGCTTGGTCCTGGTTGTCGCGAGCGCGTCCTGCGCGGTTCGCGATCAGGCGGTGCCGGGACCCGCGACCGGCGCACCGCTCCAGCCCCGCATCGCGGCCAGCGACGGCTTCCCCGCGATCCCCGCCGCCGGCATGAACCCACACCAGCGAGCCCTGCTCGCGCTGCTGAAAACGGAATACGAGACCCAGCCCGCCGGCGCCGCATTCGCCGAGGGCACACGCGAGGCATGGTGCGCCGATTTCGTCAGCTGGGTGTACATGAAGATCGGGTTGCCATTCGACAACCCGAATTCGGGCAGCTGGCGGATCCCCGGCGTGGCCACATTGGAAGACTATTTCCGCGGCGCGGGGACGTTCCACTCACCCGGCAACGGTTTCACTCCGAAGCTCGGCGACGTCGTCATGTATGACACAACCGAGTCGCGAATCTGGCACCAGCACACAAACATCGTCCTGTCCGTTCGCGACGGGCAGTTGACCACCATCGGCGGCAACCAGCACGGGCGGATCACCATCACGACCTACACGCTCACCGATCCGCGACTGGGCATCCGCGGCTTCGGCCGGCGCATCCACAATCCGGCTTGATCGGTCGGCCCATGTCGGTCGGCCCATGTCGGCTGGCCCACGTTGGTCGGCTCGCCGCAGCCGACGCGATGCGGCCGGCACACCCCAGCCGACATGCTGTGACCGGCCCCGTGCCGGCCGGCTCCACGGCCCGTCAGGGCGCGCGGACCGCCCGCGGCGGCGCCGCCAGTTGGCGCGGCGCCCGCCCAGCGACTGGGCGGGCGCCGAACGCCCCGGTCTCGCCGGGGATCAGCTAGATGAAGATGACCTGCGCGCCGTCGGACAGCTCGATGAAGTCCGTGGCGCTGATGACCCCTTTGACCCCGCTGTAGAGGTCGGCCTCCGCCAGACCAGCCATGTCGAAGGACATCCGGCACGCCCACAGCTCGCCGCCCATGTCCACGATCTGGTCGAGGAACTCCCCAACCGGGGGCACCTCCAGATCGGCGATCTGGCGGCGCATCATCTTGGTGGCCATCCGGGTCATCCCCGGCAGGCTCCCCGCGATCGAGGGGATCTTCAGGTTCGGCGCCTGCGGAAGGTGCATCGCGGTGTTGCCGACCATGGAGAACTTCAGGTCGTTCATCCGGGACTTGGTGACGATGTCAAGACCCCAGAAAGTGAAGAAGAAATGGGTCTCGATGCCCTCGCCCAGCGCCGCGTTGCCCATGATCAGCGCCGGGTAGGCCATGTCCAGGTTGCCCTTGGAGCAGATGAACGTCATCTTTCGCGGGCCGCTGCTCGCGACCGGCTGGTCATCGCCAAAGGCGGGTACGATCGGTTCGCTCATTACATCATCCTTACTGAAGTGTTGATCGCGATGCGGGTCACACGCAGCCCTTGGGCTTGGGCAGCCCAGCGACGTAGGACATCTTCTTGGCTGGCTTGCTCGGGAAGAGCTGGAACAAGCGCTTGATCTCGAATCCGCCGACCGTGGCAGTTCGCCGCAAGGTGGCGGTCTCGTTCCGACCGACGTAGTCCTCGCGCAGGAACCGGATGACCGCCCAATGCTCATCGGTCATCTCGATGCCGATCATTTTGGCGAGCACCGCGCCCAGCTCCTCGTCCCACTGGTCGTAGTTGGTGAGGAACCCCTCGGAGTTCACCTCAATGGGTCGGTCGGCAATTAGCGTTGTGGGCATTGTTCACCTCAGAATGTGGGGATGATTGGTTGGTCGAGCACCTCGGACGAGGCGGCCTTGGCGGCTGGCTTCGGGGTAGCTGGCTTCTTGCGCGCTGGGGCGGCCGGGGCCGACTCGGCGGCCGCTGGCTCTTTTGGCGCGACGATCGCCGCTGGCGCCGCAGCAGAGGGCGCGGCGGCGGAATCGGCGCTCTCGCTGGGAACGATCTTGCCGGACATCTTCATGTCGGCGGGAATCGGGATGCGCCGGCCGGGGAGCAGCAGGTGCCAGTACACCCAGTAGAAGCCAAGCTTGCCGAGGTGGTTGATCCGCGACTCCTTGAGCAGCTTCATCGGACCCACCCCGGGGAACGGGAAGACGCCGGTGAGCGGCTGCGTCTTGTAGTTGAAGTCCAGGAGCATGCCCTTGCCGTGACCGGTCTCGACGAAGCAGTTCGCGTGGCCGTCGAACTTCCCCTCCGGCTCCTCCCCGCGCCAGGCAGCCATGAAGTTCTCCATGAAAACGTCGATGGAGAAGTGCGCGACCGAGCCCGCCTTCGAGGTCGCCAGGGTGCCGGCGTCGCCCAACACCCAAGTGTCCGGATAGTCGAGGGCGGCCATCGTGTGTTGATCGCAAGGGACCAAGTTCAGGTCGTCGCCCATCCCGGACCGCGCGATGTAATCCGCGCCCAGGTTGAGCGGAATGGTCACGAGCAGATCGAAGTCCACCCGCCGCTCGTCATAGGACACGAGTTGCTTGGCGGTGTTGTCCACTGACTCCACCGCGAAGTCGGTCACCAAGTCGATGCCCC
>WQZC01000251.1 GCA_009780925.1 Actinomycetes bacterium
CGCCGTGCTGATAGACGAGGCCGGCGACCTGATCGAGCGGACGCCGAGCATGGCGCACATCGTCGTGGACGAGGCTCAGGACCTGTCGCCGATGCAGTGCCGCGCGGTGGCCCGCCGCTGCCCGCTCGGCTCGATGACCGTGCTCGGCGATCTGGCGCAGGCCACCACGGCGTGGGCGCCGGGGAACTGGGCGACGACGCTGACCCACCTCGGCCGGCCGGACGCGTCGATCCACCCGCTGGTGACCGCCTACCGAGTGCCCGGCGAGGTGCTCGCGCTGGCCAACCGGCTGCTGCCGCATATCGCCGATGTCCCCGCCGCGACCTCGGTCCGCGCCGGCGGGCGGGCGCTGGCAGTCCGCGCCGATGGCGATTTGGTGGCCGCCGTTCGGGACGCGGCGGCCACCCCCGGATCGGTGGGCGTGATCGCCGCCGACGCCCAGGCCCGTGCCACGGCCGACCGGCTGCGGGCCGCCGGCATCGCGGTCCGGCTGGTGGCCAGCGACGACCCCGTCAGCGACGCCGCTCCCGTTGGGGGAGACGATGCCGTTGGGGGAGACGATGCTGTTGGCGGCGCCGCACCCGTCGGTGGCGCCGCACCTGCCGACGCCGATGGTGACGGCGATGGTGACGGCGATGACGACGCCATCGAGCGGGTCGAGGTCGTCCCGGCCAGCGCCGCCAAGGGCCTGGAGTTCGACGCCGTGGTGCTGGTCGAGCCGGCGGCGATCGTGGCCGCCGAGCCGGACCGGATCACCGGGCTGCGCCGGCTGTTTGTGACCCTCACCCGGGCCGTGTCGCGGCTGGTCATCGTCCATGCCGAGCCCCTCCCGGCAGAACTGGTCGCACCAACCACATAGCCGCTCACGGCAAGATGGAAAATGTGACGCCGAACACGCATGTGGTAGGAACCTTTGGGTGGTTCGTCGGCGCGTCACCCCGATCAGCCGAGGAACGGCCCGGCGCACCGCCGCCGCCACCCGCGCCTGGCAGGCGCACTACGCGAGGAGCTCGTTGATGAACTCGCCCGTCCACGCGGCCCGGCCACCAGTCGAGCCGGTGGCCGAGGCGCCCGAGCCGGCCGCGGGACCGTCCGCGCCTCGGACTGATCGGTCCACGCCGGGCGTCGCGCCGTCCATGCCGCGAGCGGAGCCGGAACCGGACCTGGTGCAGCTGCTCACCCCGGACGGCGAACGGCGCGAGCGCCCGGACTATCCGCTGGCGATCTCCACGGACGAGATCGCGGGGCTGTACCGCGACCTGGTGCTCGTCCGCCGGTTCGACGCCGAGGCGACCGCCCTGCAACGCCAGGGCGAGCTCGGCCTGTGGGCGTCGCTGCTGGGGCAGGAGGCGGCCCAGGTCGGCGCCGGGCACGCGCTACGCGCCCAGGACGTGGTCTTCCCCAGTTACCGCGAGCACGCACTGGCGTGGTGCCGGGGCATCGATCCGGTGCGCGTGTTGGGCCTGTTCCGGGGCACCACGCTCGGCGGCTGGGATCCGCGCGAGCACAACTTCAACCTGTACACCCTGGTGGTCGGCGCGCAGGCCCCGCACGCGGTCGGCTACGCGATGGGCGTGGCCCGCGACGGCTTGGTCGGCACCGGCGACCCGGACCGCGACACCGCGGTCTTGCTGTGCTTCGGCGACGGCGCCACCGCCCAGGGCGACGTCAACGAGGCGTTCGTCTGGGCGGCTGCGGCGAACCTGCCGATCGTCTTCTTCTGCCAAAACAACCAGTGGGCGATCTCCGCCCCGGTGGCCACGCAGAGCCGGGCGCCGCTGTCCCGTCGCGCGGCCGGGTTCGGCTTCCCCGGGGTGCGGGTGGACGGCAACGACGTGCTCGCCGCGCTGGCCGTCACCGGCAAGGCGCTCGACGACGCCCGCGCCGGGGCCGGGCCGACGTTGATCGAGGCCTACACCTACCGCATGAACCCGCACACCACCTCCGACGACCCGACCCGCTACCGGTCCGCCGCCGAGGCCGACGCCTGGCGGCGGCGCGACCCGATCGCGCGGGTCCGCGCCCACCTCGCTCAGGCGGCCGGGTTCGACGAGGAGTTCTTCGACGCCGTCGAGCGCGACGCGGAGGCGTTGGCCGAACGGGTCCGAGCCGGCTGCCGGGCGCTGCCCGAGCCAGAACCGTTGTCCTTGTTCGATCACGTGTACGCCGAGGAGACCGACGAGCTGCGCGAGCAGCGCGCCGAGTTCGGGGCTTACTACGCCGCGTTCGACGGGGCGCTGGCGTGAACGTCCCGCCGGCCCCGCCCCCCGCGTCAACCGCCGCGCCCGCCGCGCCCGCCCCGTCAACCGCTCCGGCTCCCATGACCCGTGATGATCTAGCGCTGGCGCCAAGAAACCTGCGCGAAAACGCTAGATCATCAGCGGTCGTGGGGCTCCCGGCCGAGATGTCGATGGCCAAGGCGCTCAACGCCGGCCTGCGCCAATGCCTCGCCGACGACCCCAAGACGGTCATCATGGGCGAGGACGTCGGTCGGCTCGGCGGCGTGTTCCGGATCACCGACGGGCTGCAGCGCGAGTTCGGCGCCGACCGGGTCATCGACACCCCGCTGGCCGAGGCGAGCATCATCGGCGCCGCCGTGGGCCTGGCGATGCGCGGCTACCGGCCGATCTGCGAGATCCAGTTCGACGGCTTCGTCTACCCCGGTTTCGATCAGCTGGTCAGCCAGGTCGCCAAGATGCACAACCGGACGGCGGGCGCGGTCCGCCTGCCGATCACCGTCCGCATCCCGTTCGGCGGCGGCATCGGCGCGGTGGAGCACCACTCCGAGTCGCCGGAGGCCTACTTCGCGCACACCGCCGGGCTGAAGGTGGTCGCCTGCGGCAACCCGTCCGACGCCTACTGGATGATCCAACAGGCGGTGGCCTGCGACGACCCGGTGATCTTCCTCGAACCGAAGCGCCGGTACTGGGCCAAGGCCGAGATCGCCGCCGCGCCCGACCCGTTGCATCAGGCGCGGGTGGTCCGCCCGGGCCGGGACGCCACCATCGTCGCGTACGGGCCGATGGTGGCCACCGCGCTGGACGCCGCCGACGCGGCCGAGACCGACGCCCGTGACCTGGAGGTGATCGATCTGCGCAGCATCTCCCCGCTGGACACCGACACCGTGGTGGCCTCGGCGCGCCGCACCGGACGGGTGGTGATCGCGCACGAGGCGTCGGTCAGCTTCGGCGTCGGCGCGGAGCTCGCGGCCCGGGTGCAGCAGCGCGCGTTCTACCACCTCGAGGCGCCGATCCTGCGCGTCGGCGCGCCCGACACGCCCTACCCGTGCAGCCGCCTGGAAGAAGAGTGGCTGCCCAGCGTCGACCGGATCCTCGACGCGGTGGACCGAATCATGGAGTTCTGAGCATGGCCGTGGCCGAATTCAAGATGCCCGACGTCGGCGAGGGGCTGATCGAGGCCGACGTCCTGCGCTGGCTGGTCAAACCGGGCGATCCGGTCGCGGTCAACCAGGTCATCGTGGAAGTGGAGACCGCGAAAGCGGCGGTCGAGCTGCCCAGCCCGCACGCGGGCGTCGTCGCGGAACTGCGCGTCGCCGAGGGGGAGACAGTCGCGGTCGGCGCGCCGATCATCACCATCGATCTTGGCGACGCGCCCGACCCGGATGCCGCCGCTCGGGCCGCCGCTGGCGCGGAGCGCGCTGGCGCGGAGCGCGCTGGCGCGGAGCGCGCTGGCGCGGAGCG
>WQZC01000252.1 GCA_009780925.1 Actinomycetes bacterium
CAGCATCACGCCGGCCGAATACACGTCCGACCGCGCGTCGGTCCAGCCTTGGCTGAGTTGTTCGGGCGAGCAGTAGGCGACGGTGCCCATCATCAGTCCGGTGCGGGTTGTCGTCTGGTTGGCGTCGAGGGCGCGGGCCAAGCCGAAGTCGGCCACCTTGACCACGCCATCGTCTCCGAGCAGGACGTTCTCCGGTTTGACGTCGCGGTGCACCAGGCTCGCGCGGTGCGCCGCGGCCAGCCCGGACAGCACCGGCTCCATGATGGACACCGCGAGCGCCGGGGACAGCGCGCCACGCTCGCGGAGCAGGTCCCGCAGCATTCGCCCCTGGACCAGCTCCATGACCAAGAACACGTTTCCGGAGTCCGCGCCCTGATCAAACACCGACACCACGTTCACGTGCGTCAATTTGGAGGCAGCCCGGGCTTCGCGGACGAACCGGTCGACGAACGCGGGATCGGAGGAAAGCGCGCTGGACATGACTTTGACCGCGACCAGCCGGTCCAGCCGCTGATCCGTAGCCCGGTAGACGATCGACATCCCACCGCGAGCGATTTGGTCCAAAATCAGGTAGCGACCATCGAGCACGAAACCCTCCAAGGGGCCACCGGCCGTGGTCTGCACATCGGGATTCTAGTTGTGCTGGGCCGGTCGCGCCGGTCGGCGACACGGACTGGCCGGCGGATTTCTGCCCGGTGCCACGAGCCGTGCTGATGGCTTGGCGATGCATCGGCGGTCGTGCCGGGCCGGGTCGCGTCCTTGGCGCGCGCCGGCGAATGCCTCGCGCCTGCGTCCGATGGTGCCGTCGCGCGACTAAACTTAATTGTTCATGAGCGCTGCGAGAATCGAACTGCTCGCCGACGCCGACCGTCGCGGCGGATGGCTCTTGTTGGCGGACCGCATCCGACAGTCTTACGTGGACATGGACGACCCGACCTATCTGGATTTCGAGTACGCCCGCGCCCTCGGCGACATTGTGGACGCGCTGCCGGCCGGGCCGCTGGCGGTGACGCACATCGGTGGCGGGGCGATGATGCTCGCCCGCTACGTGGCGGTCACCCGGCCCGGCTCACCGCAGATTGTGCTTGAGCCAGACGCCGAGGTGACCGCCCTGGTGCGCGCGAAGTTGCCGCTGCCACGCGGCGCGCGGGTCCGGGTGCGCCCGGTCGGTGGCCGGGCCGGCCTCGCCGAGCTGCGCGACGGCAGCGCCGACGTGATCATCCTCGATGCCTTCCAGGGCGGCCGGGTGCCCGCCGACCTCGGCACGGTGGAGTTCTTCACCGACGCCGCGCGCGTGCTTCGCGCCGACGGGCTGATGCTCGCCAACATCGCCGACGGCCCCGCGCTGGGCTACGCCCGACGGGTGGTGGCCGCGCTGAGCACCGTCTTTGCCCACGGGTTGCTCATCGCGGATCCGGCCGTGTTGCGGGGCCGGAGGTTCGGCAACGTGGAGCTGGCCGCGTCCGCCGCGCCGCTGCCCATCGCCGCCGCGCAACGGTCGGCGGCGCGGGCGATCTTCCCCCGCCGGGTGGTGGCCGGAGCCGATCTGGTCGAGCTGGTGGGCGACGCGCGCCCGGCGCGGGACGCCGACGCGTTGCGCTCGCCGGCCCCGCCGGAGGAGACCTGGCGCGTGGCGCTGTCCGACTCGGACTGAGACGGCGCACCAGTGAGCGGGCTTCGGCGGCCGGCGGGCGCGCGCGGCATGGCAGGCTGGTGGCATGGCCGATGAATCGATGATCCCGGTCCCGGCCGGACCGGTCTCGGCCTCGGCTGCGCTGGAATCGCTCTCGGTGGCCGAGGCGGCCCAGGTTCTGGGGGTGGCGCCGAACCGGGTGGCGCAACTGCTGCGCGAAGGGCAGCTGGTGGCGTCGCGCGACGCCACCGGTCGGGCGCGGGTGCCGGCGGCGTTTCTACAAGCGGGCGCGGTGGTGAAGGGTCTGCCCGGGGTGATCACCCTGCTACGGGACGCGCGCTTCAGCGACGACGAGATCGTCGATTGGCTGGCGCGCGAGGATGACTCGCTGCCCGGGCGGCCGATTGAGGCGCTGCGCGAGGATCGGGGCGGCGAAGTGAAACGGCGCGCTCAGGCCGCCGGGTTTTGAGCCGACGCCGACGGCAGGGCGCGACCAGGTACTGAGCGTCACCGAGAGTGAAGTGACGCAGGTCACGTCGGCGGCACCGGGTGGCGTCGCCATATTAGGCTTACCTGCATGTCCCGGACGGTGCGTGAGGAGTTGGCCAGCGGACGTCCGACGTTCTCCTTCGAGTTCATGGCGCCGAAAACCGACGCCGACGAGCAGCGCCTATGGCAGACGATCCGGGATTTGGAGCGGCTTCGGCCCTCTTTCGTGTCGGTGACCTATGGAGCCGGCGGTTCGACGCGGGACCGCACCATGGAGACCACCGAGTGGATCGCCTCCGACACCACGCTGCTGCCGGTGGCGCACCTGACGGCGGTCGGTCATTCCGTCGCCGAGCTGCGGGCCATCGCCGGCCGGCTGCGCGCCGACGGCATCTCCAACGTTCTGGCCATCCGGGGCGACCCGCCGGGCGACCCGACCGGGCCTTGGGTGGCGCACCCGCAAGGGGTCGCGCACGCCAGCGATCTGGTCGAGTTGCTGCACGCGCACGGCCAGTTCTGCGTGGGGGTGGCGGCGTTCCCGTACAAGCACCCGCGCTCGACGGACGTCGAATCGGACACCGCGCACTTCGTGAACAAATGCCGCGCCGGCGCGGACTACGCCATCACCCAGATGTTCTTCCAGGCTGACGACTACCTGCGGTTGCGCGACCGGGTCGCCGCCGCCGGGTGCTCGGTGCCGATCATCGCCGGGCTGATGCCGGTCATCTCGATGCGAACGGTGGCGCGCTCAGAGCAACTGTCCGGAGCCCCGTTCCCGCCGGCGCTCGCCGCCAGATTCGCGGCGGTCGCCGACGATCCGGCAGCGGTGCGCGCGCTGGGCATCGAGGAGTGCTCGCGGCTCGCCAGCCGCCTGCTCGACGAGGGCGTGCCAGGGGTGCATTTCATCACCTTCAACCGCTCGACCGCGACCCGCGAGGTGTGGGCGAACCTGCGCCCGCAGCGGAGCTGAACCCGGGCGGGCCGATCAGCCCTGCGGCGAGTTCGCGATCGATTCGGTCGGGCTGCTGGGTTCGCGGTGCCGCAGCGGTTCCCTGAGGAGGATGCCCCACCAAGCAGACGGCTGTTGTGCCTGCCGACCAGTGCGGGCGCTCGTGGCACCGGGGCTTCACAGTTTCGATTGGAGGGTTTCACTGAGGGCATTGTTTGGTGTGCCTTGCGCGCCTGGTGTGGTGCGCAATATGGTCTTGCTCGTGAGCAGCGCCACAGGGGCTAGGACCCGACGGTGGCAAGTGGGCAAGGTGTTCTAGAGTACCCGTGCCACAAGACTTGGCTTCCCATGTGAGGCGGAACATCAGTGAATGAGCGAGGCCAGCGCGCCGAAAACCCTCCCGTTGATGTGATTGGTATTGGTGCGATTAATTTTGACTTCATTTATTCAAGCAGGAAATCAGATTGGAGAGATAGCAAGACATTTGATGACGGAGAGGAGATATTCGTAAGACAACATGAAGGTTATGCGAAACTCCTTTTGAAGAAGTAGAGTCCGATGGCCGCGTGGAAGGATGAGATGAAAGTGTGGAGTGGCCGGCGGTAGTCGGTGAA
>WQZC01000253.1 GCA_009780925.1 Actinomycetes bacterium
GCGGCCCGCTGAACGGCGGGGCAGCCCGTCAAGCGGCGCGGCGGCCCGCTGAACGGCGGGGCAGCCCGTCAAGCGGCGCGGCAGCCCGCTGAACGGCGGGGCGGCCCGTCAAGCGGCGCAGACGGACCCCCGGATCGCGGCCTCCGACTCCGGCCGCGCCACGAAGAGCAACTCGTCGCCGGGCTCGATCGGCTCGTCCGGCGTCGGCACGATCACCCGGGAGCTGCGCACGATGGCCACCAGCGCGGCGTCCTTGGGCAGCGACAGCTCGCGGACCGGCCGGCCGGCGCAGGGCGCGCCCTCGGGCAGGGTGACCTCGACCAAGTCGGCCTCCCCGTGCTGGAAGCTGAACAACCGGACCACGTCGCCGACCTCGACCGCCTCCTCGCACAGCGCCGCGAGCACGCGCGGGGTGGAGACGGCCACATCCACCCCCCACGCCTCGGTGTAGAGCCACTCGTTGGACGGGTGGTTGACCCGGGCCACCACGCGCCGCACCGAGAACTCGGTCTTGGCCAGCAGCGAGACGACCAGGTTGGCTTTGTCGTCGCCGGTCGCGGCGATGAGCACCTCATAGTCCTCGAGCCCGGCCCGCTCCAGGTTGGACACCTCGCAGGCGTCGCCCAGCAGCCAGTGCGCGCCCGGCACCACTTTGGGGTCGACCTGGGACGGGTTGCGGTCGATCAGCAGCACCGTGTGGCCATTGTCGATCAACTCTTGGGCGAGTGAGCGACCGACCGAGCCGGCTCCGACGATTGCGGCCTTCATGCTCAGCGTCCTCCTTCCGGCGCGCGCGCGGCCAGCTCGCGCAGCAGCGGCAGATGCTCGTCGGTGGTCAACGCGTGCACCAGGTCACCGTCCTGGATGATCGTCGACTCGGTTGGCAGCTCGCCGGCGCCAAAGCGGGTCAGATAGCCGACCCGGGATCCGGTCGCGGCCTCGAACTCGCGCAGCGGCGAGCCGATCCAGCCCTCATGCGGGGTGACTTCCACCATCACCACGGTGCCGGACGGGTCGCGCCACAGCTCGGCGGCGGACGGTCCGAGCAGCGCCCGCAGTAGCCGGCCGGCCGCCCAGGGCACGGTGGCGATGGTGGGGATGCCCAGCCGCTCGACCACTTCGGCGCGCCGCTCGTCATAGATCCGGGCGATCACCCGGGCCACGCCGAAGGTCTCCCGGGCCACCCGGGCAGCGATGATGTTGGAGTTGTCGCCGTTGCTGACCGCGGCGAGCGCCGCGGCCCGTTCCGCGCCGGCCTCGCGCAAAGTGTTCCGGTCGAACCCGACCCCGGTCACCCGCTGGCCGGTGAAGCCCTCGCCCAGCCGGCGGAACGCGCCGGGGTCCATGTCGATGACGGCGACGCTGTGTTCCAGGCGCTGCAGCTGAAGGGCCAGCGACGCGCCGACGCGCCCGCAGCCCATGACGATGACGTGCACGGCTCCAAACTAGCGGTGCCCATGGTCCGGCCCCAACCGGTGCGGTGCCCCGGTGCGGCGCCCCGGCGCGGCGCCCCGGTGCGGCGCCCGTGGCGCGGGCTCCGCACCGCACGATCTATCCTGCGACCAGTGAGCGTCTTGCCGCGCCTCGTGAAGAGGATCGTGATCGGTTCCCCGATGCGTTCGGACCGCGCCGGTCACACGTTGTTGCCGAAACGCTTGGCGCTGCCGATCTTCGCTAGCGACGCCCTGTCGTCGGTGGCGTACGCGGTGCAAGAGATCCTGTTGGTGCTGACCGTCGGCGGGGTCGCCTACCTGTATCTGACCCCGTGGGTGGCGGTCGCGGTCGCCGTGCTGATGGCCACCGTGGTCGCCTCCTACCGCCAGTTGGTGCGCGCCTACCCGACCGGCGGCGGCGACTACGAGGTCGCCACCAAGAACATCGGCAAGTCGGCCGGGATGATCGTCGCCAGCGCGCTGATGGTCGACTACGTGATGACGGTCGCGGTGTCCATCTCCTCGGGCGTGGACAACATCATCTCGGCGGCGCCGTCGTTGCACCCGGACCGGGTGTGGCTGGCCCTGGGGTTCGTGGTGCTGCTGGCGGCGGTGAACCTGCGCGGGCTGCGCGAGGCCGGGTTGACCTTCGCCGCGCCGACCTACCTATTCGCGGCCGGCGTGTTCATCATGGTGGTCACCGGGCTGATCCGCATGGCGGTCGGGCACACCCCGGTCGCCGAGAGCGCCCAATACGACATCGCGGCGCACAGCGGCTACACCACGCTGGGCGCGCTGGCGATGACCTTCTTCGTGCTGCGCGCGTTCGCCTCCGGGTGCACCGCGCTCACCGGGGTGGAGGCCATCGCGAACGGGGTTCCCGCGTTCCGCCCGCCGAAAGCTCGCAACGCGCAGAAGACGCTGCTGATGATGGGCTCGATCGCGGTCACCATGCTGATCGGGCTCACCGCGCTGGCGGTCATCGCCAAGGTGCACATCACCGACCCGACGTCCAACACCTGCAAGCTGCTGCAGCACGGTTCCGCGCTCGCCGACTGCGCGCGCACCCCGCAGCGCACGGTGGTCGCCCAGGTCGCCGCCGCCGTGTTCGGCGGCCACCACTCGGTCCCGTTCTTCTACATCCAGGCGACCACCGCGCTGATCCTGGTGCTCGCCGCGAACACCGCCTTCAACGGCTTCCCGATGCTCGGCTCGATCCTCGCCGCCGACCGAAACATGCCCTCCCAGCTGCGCACTCGCGGCGACCGGTTGGCCTACAGCAACGGCATCCTGATGCTGGCGGTGGTCGCCGGTGCGCTCATCTTCATCTACAAGGCGGACGTCAGCCGGCTGATCCAGCTTTACATCCTCGGCGTGTTCACCTCCTTCACCCTCGGCCAGAGCGGGATGGTCCGGCACTGGAACAGGGCGCTGCGCGCCGAGCGCGACCCGGCGGCGCGGCGGACCATCTTCCGGTCGCGGGCGATCAACGCCTTCGGGGCGAGCCTGGCCGGACTGGTGCTGGTGATCGTGGTGGCCACCAAGTTCACCAAAGGCGCCTACTTGGTGATCATCGCCATGCCGATTCTGTACGGGCTGATGCACGCGATCAACCGGCACTACACCAATGTCGCCCAAGAGTTGCGGCCGAGCGGACGAGGCCTGGTGCTGCCGGCGCGAAACCACGTGGTGGTGCTGGTGTCGCGGCTGCACCGGCCGGCGTTGCGCGCCCTCGCCTACGCCCGGGCGATGCGGCCGGACGCGCTGACCGCGCTGACCGTGAACGTGGACGATGACGCGACCCGTCAGCTGCTCGCCGACTGGGAGCGCTACGACATCCCGGTGCAGCTGACCGTGCTCGAATCGCCGTACCGGGAGGTGACCGCGCCGGTGATCGACTACGTCCGCCAGCTGCGCCGTGATCGCCCGGGCTACCTGGTGAACGTGTTCATCCCCGAGTACGTGGTCGGGCGCTGGTGGGAGAACGTGCTGCACAACCAGTCCGCGCTGCGTTTGAAGGCCCGTTTGAAATATGAGCGGTGGGTCGCGGTGACCAGCGTGCCCTGGCAGCTGGTCTCCTCACTGCGGCGAGTCGACGCGCTGGCGACGGAGGACGGGGACCGGGCGGCGGGCGCCAACGCGGTCGCGCCGCGGTCGCATGGCTGACCAGGCCTCAACGACGGGCGGCCCAATGGCGGGCGGCCCGGCGGCAGGCGGTCCAGCGGTGGGCGCCCCAAC
>WQZC01000254.1 GCA_009780925.1 Actinomycetes bacterium
AAGTCGGTGTGCGAACAACACCGCGTGGCTGGGGCCAGCGACCACATCGCAGGCCTCGCGAACTGACTGCTTTGAGCGTAGCCGCACGCCTGGCCGCAAGCAACAACCGGGGTTGGGTGTCGGGGCTCGGCATCGCGCCGCCGCTAGGCGACGACCGCCCCGCCGCGGTCCACCGCGAGCTCGGCGACCCGCCAATCGAGAGGCGCCTGCTCCCCCGCCCGCGCCGCCTCCGCGTCGTCGCGCGCCAGCACCAGCACCGTCGGCCCGGCCCCGGACAGCACGGCCGGCAGGCCTGCGGCGCGCAGCTGCTCGATCAGGGCCAGGCTCTCCGGCATGGCGGCACCCCGGTAGCGCTGGTGCAGGCGGTCCCCGGTCGCGTCGAACAGCGCGTCAGTGGCCCCGGTGAGCGCGGCCACCAGCAGCGCGCTGCGCGCGGCGTTGAACACCGCGTCCCCATGCGGCACCTGGGCGGGGAGGAGACGGCGCGCCTCGGCGGTGGAGGCGTGCCGTTGCGGCACGAACACCACCGGCCGCACCGACGCGGCCGGCTCCAGGCGCACCGCGCGCGCCCCGACCTCGTCGGTCCAGGCGACCGTCAACCCGCCGAGCAGGCACGGCGCGACGTTGTCGGGATGGCCCTCCAGCTCGCTCGCCAGCGCCAGCGCCGCCACGTCGTCGAGCAGCTGATCGCCGTGTACGACCAGCGCCCGGGCCAGCAGCACGCCCGCCACGATCGCGCCAGCCGATGACCCGAGCCCCCGTCCGTGCGGGATGTGGTTGCTCGTGGTCAGCTCCACGCCCGGCGGCCGCCCACCCATCCGGTCGAACGCGGCGCGCATCGCGGTGACCACCAGGTGCCGCTCGGTTCGCGGCACGGCGGACGCGTCCTCGCCGCGCACCTCGACGTCCAGGCTCGCGCTCACCCGAGCGGTCAGCTCGTCGTGCAGCGCCAGCGCCAACCCGAGCGTGTCGAAACCGGGACCGAGGTTGGCGCTGGTGGCCGGCACCCGCACCCGCACCGGCGCGTCGTGGAAGGCGACCATGGCGGCGGCTACAGCCCGAGCGCGGCCGCGGCGGCGCGCGCGTCGATCGGGATCGTGGTCGGCGCGGCCGCGCTGGCGATCGCCCGCTGCGGGTCTTTCAGGCCGTGCCCAGTGACCGTGCACACCACCGTCGAGCCGGCTGGGATCCGCCCGTCCGCGGCGGTGCGCAACAACCCCGCGACGCTGGCCGCCGAGCCCGGCTCGACGAACACGCCGTCCCCGCCGGCCACCAGCCGGTAGGCGTCCAGGATCCGCTCGTCGGTGACCGCGTCGATGAGCCCACCCGACTCGTCGCGCGCGGCCTCAGCCAACTTCCACGACGCCGGGTTGCCGATCTGGATCGCGGTGGCGATGGTCTTCGGCGCGCGCACCGGGTGGCCCAGCACGATGGGCGCGGCGCCGGCGGCCTGGAAGCCGAACATGCGCGGCGTCGATGGCACCACGCCGTCGGCGGCGTACTCGGTGTAACCCTTCCAGTAGGCGGTGATGTTGCCGGCGTTGCCAACGGGGATGCAGTGGATGTCGGGCGCGCGGCCCAGCGCGTCGCAGATCTCGAAGGCGGCCGTCTTCTGCCCCTCGATGCGGTCCGGGTTGACCGAGTTGACCAGCGCCACCGGGTAGTCGGCGGCGAGTTCGCGGGCCAGCTCCAGGCAGTCGTCGAAGTTGCCGTCCACCTGCAGCAGCCGGGCGCCGTGCGCCAGCGCCTGCGCCAGCTTGCCCATCGCGATCTCGCCATTGGGCACCAGCACGGCGCAGCTCATCCCGGCGCGCACCGCGTACGCGGCGGCCGAGGCCGAAGTGTTGCCGGTGGAGGCGCAGATGACCGCTTTGGCGCCCGCCTCGGCGGCCTTGGAGATGGCCACCGTCATGCCCCGGTCCTTGAACGAACCGGTCGGATTGGCGCCCTCGACCTTGAGGAACACCTCGCAGCCGGTGCGCCGCGACAGCTCGGTCGCGGCCAGCAGCGGCGTGCCGCCCTCCCGCAAGGTGATCACCGGAGTGGTCTCGGTGACCGGCAGCCGCTCCCGGTAGTGCTCGATCACTCCCGGCCAGAATCCCATGCGCTCGTAGCCCTTCCCTAGATGTGCGGTGCTGCTGTGCTGTGCGGTGCTGTCGCTCATTCGACCGGCACGCCTTCGACCCGCATCACGCTCGGCCGGCGGCGCACATAGTCCAGCCCGGCCAGCCGGCGGACAGTGCGCGACAGCGCCTCGTCCGGGGCCGCGTGGGTGACCAGCACCAGCGTTGCCGCGTCGCCGCGCCCCTCCTGGCGCACGGTGCGGATGCTCACGCCCTCCTCGGCGAACACGCCCGCGACGCCAGCCAGCACGCCCGGCTGGTCGATCACGTCCAGCGCCACGTGGTAGCGGGTCCGCGCCTGGCCCATCGGCAGCACCGGCAGGTTGGCGTAGGCGCTGTGCCCGGGGCCGTGCGCGCCGTTGACTCGGTTGCGCGCCACCGCGACGACGTCGCCGAGCACCGCGCTGGCGGTGGGCGCCCCGCCCGCGCCGCGTCCGTAGAACATCAACGAGCCGGCCGCGTCGGCTTCCACGAACACCGCGTTGAACGCGTCGCCGACCCCGGCCAGCGGATGCTTGCGGGAGATCATCGCCGGGTGCACCCGCACCGACACCCCGGCGTCGGAGCGCTCGCAGATCGCCAGCAGCTTGACCGTGGCGCCGATCGCTTTCGCGCCGGCGATGTCGGCGGCGGTCACCTCGGCGATCCCCTCCCGGTAGGCGTCGGCGGCGGTGAGGCGGGTGTGGAAGGCCAGCCCGGCCAGGATGACCGCTTTGGCCGCCGCGTCGAAACCGTCCACATCGGCGGTCGGGTCGGCCTCGGCGTAGCCCAGCGCGGTGGCCTCGGCCAGCGCCTCGTCGAATCCCGCGCCGGTGGCGTCCATCCGCGACAGGATGAAGTTCGTGGTGCCGTTGACGATGCCGGTGATCTTGGTGATCCGGTCGCCGACCAGCGATTCGCGCAACGGGCGCAGCAGCGGGATCGCCCCCGCCACGGCGGCCTCGTAGTACAGGTCCACGCCCGCCTGGGCGGCGGCGTCGTGCAACGCCGCGCTCTCCTCGGCGAGCAGCGCCTTGTTCGCGCTGACCACGCTCTTGCCCGAGCGCAGCGCGGTCAGCAGCAGCGCGCGCGCCGGCTCGATGCCACCGATCACCTCGACCACCACATCGATGTCCTCGCGCGCCACCACCCCGGCCGCGTCGGTGGTGAGCAAGCGGGCCGGCACGTCCGGGTGGCGGTTCGGGCGCCGCACCGCGATCGCCGCCAGCTCGATCGGCACGCCGACGCGAGCGGCCAGATCGTCAGCCTGCTCGCGAAGCAGCCGCGCCACCTGTGACCCGACGATGCCGCAGCCCAGCATCACGGCGATTTTCACCAGCAGATAGGACGCCTGCAGGTCCCGCAGCATGGCGAACCCGCCGGCGATCAATATCGCCAGAAACAGCAGGAGCCCGGTGCACAGCCCCGCCAGCCAGCCTTTTTCGCCTGCGCTGCGGGCCGCAACGATCCCCCCCGCCAGTGTCCCCACGGCGGCGGCCACCACGGCCAGCGGCGTATAAGCCGATTGTGGCACATCCTTTTGGGTGATCAGCCACGCCAGCCCCGCCA
>WQZC01000255.1 GCA_009780925.1 Actinomycetes bacterium
CGCTGCGGCTGGTCCGGGGCTGCCGGCGACCGGCGCTGACGGCTCCGCGCTGACCGCCATCGGCATCGCTGGAGCGCTGGCCGTGCTGGTCGGCGCCGGCGCGCTCACCGCGCGCCGGCGTGCCATGGGCGCCAGCCACCGCTGCTGAGCGCGCGGTGCCCATCTGGGGTCGGCCGCGTGACCGCGGCCGACCGCTCATCGACGCCGACCCGATGCGGGCGCCAGGGCGTCACTGCCTTGATCAAGTCACGTCTGCGCCAGTATTGTTGCCGAAAACGCGACTTGATCAAGGTGCGGCTCGGGTGCCACGCCGTGCCCGGGTCAGTCGCGCGCGGCGCGGATTGGTCGCGCCGCTTAGCCTGGCGATGAGCTTGCCGCTGAGTCTGGCGACGGTGGCCACCGTGTCGCTGGCCACCGTGTCGCTGGCCACCGTGTCGCTGGCCGGCGCGACGCCCGCCGTCGCCGCGACCGGATGCACGGCCAGCACCGGAACCGTGCTGGCCGTCGATTTCGGGCCGTGGGGCGCCGGCGTGCGGACCGGTTGCGCTATCGGCGCCGGCAGCGGTTTCGGCCTGCTCGCCGCCACCGGCTTCAACCTCACCATGGTGTCCACTGGGGCACCCGGGTTCATCTGCCGCATCAACGGCTACCCGGCCGGTGACCCGTGCGTGCGCACCCCACCGACGTCGGCCTACTGGTCGCTTTGGATCGCCCCGCCCGGCCAACACTCATGGACCTACGCGGCGACTGGGGCCGGTGGCGCGTCCGCCACCGCCGGCCAAGCGCAAGGCTGGGCGTTCGGGGCCGGCAGCCCACCGGGCATCAGCCCGGACAGCGTTCGCGCCGCCTACCCGGCTCCCCCACCCGCCACCAAGCCGCCCGCCACCAAGGCCAGCACGGCGCCGCCAAAACCGTCCGCGACAAAACCCTCCACCAGCAAACCGGCCACATCCAAAGCTGCGGCAACAACGCAGCCCGCCGCCAGACCGAGCCCAAGACCGTCCGCCGTCCCCTCGCCGACAACGCCACCTGGCTGCGGCTCAGCCCAGTGTCACTCAGCCGGCTCCGGCGCCGGCGCGAGCGCCCACGCCACCCGAAGCGAACCCGGCGCGCCCAACCGCGCCGCGACGGCCCCCGGACCCCCCTCCCGCTCCCCAGCGGTGGCCGCCAACGGCACTGCCCCGGACGGCGCGACGATCGGGTCCGGTCCAGCCACCGGCTCCATCGCGCCCGCGCCGACCGCGGCTCTGACGGCTGGCGCCGCCCCGGTCGCCAACACGCGGCCAGCCGACGCATCGGGAGCCGGTTCGACCATCGGGGTAATCGTGGCGGCGGTCATCGTGGCGTCCCTGGTGGCCGCCGGCTGGTGGGCGCGACGCCGCCGGGCGCCGATCAGCCAGCCGCCGGCGGGCGGTGCCTAAGCGCATGACTGGCGTGGCGGACCCGGTGGACCGGCCGCGGCGGCTGCCGCGGCCGGTCCACCCCGTCGCCTGGTGGCTATGGGCGTTGGGGCTGGCCGTCGCCGCCAGTCGCAGCACCAATCCGCTGCTATTGGCGCTGCTGCTGGCCGCCGCCGGGTTGGTGGTCAGCGCGCGGCGCACCGACGCGCCCTGGGCGCGCGGGTTCCGCTACTACCTGCTGCTCGCGCTGATCGTCATCGGGCTGCGGGTGGTGTTTCGGGTCGTGTTCTCCACCCCGCCGCTGCCGGGCGAGGCGATCGCGATCCGGCTGCCGCGCATTCCCACCCCATCCTGGTACGCCGGGGCGCAGCTGGGCGGGCCGGTGCCGGTCAGCGGGCTGCTCTCCGCGCTCACCGACGGGATGCGGCTGGCGACGCTGATCTGCTGCGTCGGGGCGGCCAACACCCTGGCCAACCCGAAACGCGCGCTACGGGTGCTGCCCGGCGCGCTGTACGAGCTCGGGGTGGCCGTAGTGGTGGCGATCTCGGTGGCCCCGCAGCTGATCGAGTCGGCGCAGCGGGTGGCCCGGGCGCAACGCCTGCGCGGCGGGCGCGGCCGGGCGCGCGCCTTCCACGCGCTGGTGGCGCCGGTGCTCCAAGACGCGCTGGAGCGCTCGCTGGCGCTGGCCGCGTCGATGAGCGCGCGCGGCTACGGACGGGCGGCAGCCGATCCGTCGGCAGCCGCCTCGCCGGCCGCAGCGGCTGCCGACGGGACCGCTGCCGCCGCCACCGTGGCCACCCGGGCGAACAGCCGACGGCTCGCCACCGCCGCCATGCTGACCGGCCTGGCGGCGGTGTGCCTGGGCTCCTTCGGCCTGCTCGGCGCCGGCGTCGCCCCCGCCGTGGCCTACCCGTCGCTGCTCGCCGGGGTAGCGCTGTGCCTGACCGGCGTCGCCCTCGGCAGCCGACGGGTGCGGCACACCCACTACCGGCCCGACCCGTGGCGGGCGCCGGAGTGGATCGCCGTCGGCTGTGGGGCGCTGTGCGCGGTGGCGTTCTGCGTCCGGCTCGGCTACCCGATGGACGCGCTCGACCCGGGGTTCACGCCGCCGCGCTGGCCGCCGCTGCCCGCCCTTCCCGCGCTGGCCGTCCTGCTCGCCGCGCTGCCCGCCATCGCCACCCCGCCGCCGACGGCCCACATCGGGAGACGCGCGCGATGATCCAGTTCGAGTCGGTCACCATCACCTACCCCGACGCGCCGGCGCCGGTGCTGCGCGAGGTCGACCTGACGGTGCCCGAGGGCGAGTTCGCGCTCGTCGTCGGGCGCACCGGATCCGGCAAATCGACCCTGCTCGGGGCCATTGACGGGCTGGTGCCGCACTTCACCGGGGGCACCCTTGCCGGGCGCGTCACCGTCGCTGGACGAGACACCCGAACCAGCCCGCCCAACATCATGGCCGACCTGGTCGGCGTGGTTGGGCAGGACCCGGCCGCCGGGTTCGTCACCGACACCGTGGAGGAAGAGCTCGCCTACACCATGGAGCAGCTGGCCATCCCCCACGGCGTGATGCGCAAACGGGTCGAGGAGACCCTGGACCTGCTCGGCCTGACCGAGCTGCGCCATCGGGCGCTCGGCGAGCTGTCCGGCGGGCAGCAGCAGCGGGTGGCGATCGGCGCGGTGCTCACCGCCGACCCACGGGTGCTGGTGCTCGACGAGCCAACCTCCGCGCTGGACCCGGTGGCGGCCGAGGAGGTGCTGGCCGCTGTGTTGCGGCTGGTGCACGACCTCGGGCTGACCGTGGTGGCCTCCGAGCATCGACTGGAACGGGTGGTGGGCTATGCCGATCGGGTCATCCACCTGCCCGGTGACGGCACCGCCACCGACGGCGCGCCGCAGGAGATCTTCCGTGACTGCGCGATCGCCCCGCCGATCGTCGAGCTGGGCCGAACGCTGGGCTGGTCGCCGCTGCCGCTGTCGGTGCGCGACGGCCGACGGCGGGCGGCGCCGCTGCGCGCCGCGCTGGGCCGGTCCCCGCTGCCGCTCGCGGTGCGCGACGGCCTGCGACGCGCCACGCCGAGCGCCACACTGGCTGGTCACCCCCCCCACCCCGCACCGGCCGGTCCGACGCGGACCGTCCCCCCGCGAACCGCCGACTCGCGAATCGCCGACTCGCCGGCCGCAGGAGCGCGGATCGGATCGCCACCGATCGCTGGCCCGGCGGCGCCGGCCGGTCCGCCGATGAGTGGGATCAGCGCGCGCGGCATCCGC
>WQZC01000256.1 GCA_009780925.1 Actinomycetes bacterium
GCCGTTGATGTCGCGCAGCACGATCGCTTCGCGAAACGGGAGCGGCAGCTCGGCGAGAAGCGCGCGGATCTTGTCGGCGTCCTGCGCCCGGATCAGCTCGGTCTCGGCGGTGCCGGCCGCCTCCTGCAAGATCTCCACCAGGTCGGCCAGGGTGCGCTGCGCGAAGCCGTCGGCGTCGGCGCGCAGCGACGAGGCGTAGGAGTCGGCGGCCGTCCGCGCGCTGCGCGCGTAGGTGTCGGTGGCCGCCCGAGTGCTCTTGGCATAGCCATCCGCTTGCGCGCAGGTCTCGTTCGCGGCCTGGATCGCGGCGTGGTACACCCCGGTCGCGGAGACCATGCTGGCGCGCTCGGCCTCGCCCGCCTCGATGAGCTGTTTCGCTCCCGCGCGAGCCTCGGCGAGCGCGGCGTCGGCCTTCGCGCGCGCATCGGCAAGGGTTTGTTCGGCGTGCGCCCGGTCGGCGTCGGCCTTCGCGCGAGCCTCGGCCAGCGCGGCGTCGGCTTGCGAGCGCGCCTCGGTCCCGATCTGCTCGGCTTGCGAGCGCGCCTCGGCGAGCACCCGGTCCCGCTCGGCCAGCACCCGCCGCGCCTGGTCCAGCTCGTCGGGCAGCGCGTCGCGCAGATCGTCGAGCAGGTCCAGCACCCGCTCGCGGGGCAGCACGCACGACGCCGACATCGGCAGCACGCGGGCGGTCTCCACCAGCTCCACCAGCTCAGTGATCAACTGGTCGGCGCGGCGGCTCGCGGCGTCGGTCATCGCACTCGCCTGCTCATCGGGTCGGTCCCATCGCCTCGGTCCGGTTATCTCTGCCGCGCGCGCCGCATCAGCCGGTCCAGCACCAGCTCCGGGACCAGCGCTGAGACGTCCCCGCCCCATTTGGCGATCTCTTTGACCAGGCTGGAGGCCAGGAAGCTGTACTCGGGGTTGGTCGGCATGAACAGCGTGTCCACATCGGCCAGGCCGCGGTTCATCTGCGCCATCTGCAGTTCGTAGTCGAAGTCGCTGACCGCGCGCAGCCCCTTGACGATCACCGGGATGTCGTGGGTCTTGCAGTAGTCCACCACCAGGCCCTCGAAGGTCTCCACCCGGACGTTGCCGTACCCGGCGGTGGCGTCGCGCAGCATCGCGCGGCGCTCGTCCACCGAGAACATCGAGCGTTTGGCCTCGTTGACGAACACCGCGACGATCAGCTCGTCGTAAAGGCGCGAGGCGCGGGCGATGATGTCCAAGTGGCCGTTGGTGACCGGGTCGAACGAGCCGGGGCACACCGCCCGGCGCGGGCCGGCGGCGTGGCGCGGATCAGCGGTGGCAGCACTCATCGCAGCCGACCGTACCAAAGAATTGCCTCCCCATAGCGCATATGTTTGATCGGTTCGATCACATTCGGCCACGGGTCGGCGCCATCGCGGGCCGATCGCTCCACCACCAGCACCGCCCCGGGGGCGAGCCAGCCGGGCGCGGCGAGCGCGGCCAGCACCGCGCGCAGCCGGTCCGCGCCCAACGCGTATGGCGGGTCGGCGAACACCAGCTGGCACGGCGCGTCGGCCGGCGGCGGACCGGCGACGAACCGCTCCACGGGGCGGCGCGTCAGGGTGGCGCCGGCCAGCGCCAACGCGGCCATGTTGCCGGCGGCGGTGGCGGCCGCAGCGGCGTTGGACTCCACCAGGGTGGCGCGCGCCGCGCCGCGCGAAAGCGCCTCCAAGCCCACCGCACCGCTGCCCGCGTACAGGTCCAACACATGCGCGCCGGCCAGTTCGAGCAACCCGTCCAGGGTGTTGAACAGCGCCTCGCGCGCCCGGTCCGAGGTGGGCCGGGTGCCGCGCGCGGGCACCGCCAGCCGCCGGCCCTTGGCCCGTCCACCGATGATCCGCGGCACCGTCGCGCGCCCCCGCCCCGCCCGGCTAGGCCATCTGCAGGAAGTCGGCGCGCTCGTCGTCCACCAGCGCGGCGACCTGCGCGGCCAGCGCCGGGTGCGCGGCCAGCTGGGGATCGGCCTCCACCAGGGCGCGCGCCTCGACCCGCGCCGCCGCGATCAGTTCCTCGTCGCGCAGCAGCGAGAGCAGCTTCAGCCGCGAACGCCGGCCGGACTGGGCCGCGCCGAGCACGTCGCCCTCGCGTCGCTGCTGCAGGTCCAGGCGGGCCAGCGCGAACCCGTCGGCGGTGGCGGCCACCGCGTCCAGCCGCTGCCGGGCCGGCGTGCCAGCCGGCGCGGCGGTGACCAGCAGGCACACCCCGGGCGCGCTCCCCCGGCCGACCCGTCCGCGCAGCTGGTGCAGCTGGGAGACCCCGAACCGGTCCGCGTCCAAGATCACCATGACCGTCGCGTTGGGCACGTCGACGCCCACCTCGACCACCGTGGTGGCCACCAGCGCGTCCAGCTCGCCCCGGCTGAACGCGGTCATCACCCGGTCCTTCTCCTCGGGCGCCAGCCGGCCGTGCAGCATGCCCAGCCGCAACCCGGCCAGCGGGCCGGCGGCGAGCGCGTCGAAGGTGGCCAGCACCGAGGCGGCCGGCCGGCGCGGGAGCGCGTCCTCGTCGCCGCCCAACCCGGGCAGCGCGCCGTCCAGGCCGTCATCGGGCCTGGCGCCGTCGCGGTCCGGGTCGGCGCCGGGGCCGTCCGGGCCGGCGTCGTCGGCCGCGTCGATGCGCGGGCAGACCACGTAGGCCTGCCGCCCGGCGGCCACCTCCTCACCAATCCGCTGCCACGCCCGAGCCAGCCAGGCGGGCTTCTCGCTGGCCGGAACCACCGTGGTCGAGCTGGTCGCGCGCCCGGCCGGCAGCTCGGTCAGCGTCGAAGTCTCCAAATCGCCGAACACGGTCATCGCCACCGTGCGCGGGATCGGGGTGGCGGTCATCACCAGCAGGTGCGGCGGGCGATCGGCCTTGCCGCGCAGCGCGTCGCGCTGCTCCACCCCGAACCGGTGCTGCTCGTCCACCACCACCAGGGCCAGGTCGGCGAAAGACACCTGCTCCTGGATCAGCGCGTGGGTGCCGATGACGATCCCGGCCGTCCCGCTCGCCGCGCCGGCCAGCGCCGCCTTGCGCGCGGCGGTCGGCAGCGAACCGGTCAGCAGCGCCACCTGGGTGCCGGTCTCCGCGCCGCCGAGCCGGCCGGCCTGCGCCAGCTCGCCGAGCAGCGCCTCGATGGTGCGCGCGTGCTGCGCGGCCAACACCTCGGTCGGGGCGAGCAGCGCCGCCTGCCCGCCGCAGTCCACCACCTGCAGCATCGCGCGCAGCGCCACCACCGTCTTGCCCGAGCCCACCTCGCCCTGCAGCAGCCGTCGCATCGGCTGCGCGCCGGCCAGCTCGGCGGCCAACTGCGCGCCGACCTCCCGCTGGCCGCGGGTCAGCTGGAACGGCAGCCGGGCGTCGAACGCCACCGCCAGCCCGTCCGCGCGCGGCGGTCGCGGGGTCGCCGGGTTGGCCCGCTCGGCGGCCCGGCGCTGGGCCAGCGCCAGCTGCACCGCCAGCGCCTCGTCCCACTTGCACCGCCGGCGTGCCGCGTGCCAGTGCTCCAGGTCGTCGGGACGGTGCATCTGGCGCAGCGCCTCGTCCAGCCCGAGCAGGCGGTGGCGGGCCAGCACCGACGGGGGCAACGGGTCCGGCACCGGGTCGAGCACGTCCAGCGCGACCGCCGCCGCGC
>WQZC01000257.1 GCA_009780925.1 Actinomycetes bacterium
GCACCGCGCCGGCGGCGCCGATGCCGGTCCAGACCGCGTAGGCCGGGCCCACTTCCAGGTTGCGCAGCGCCAGGGTGAGCAGGCCGAAGCTGCCCAGCGCGAACAGCGCGAACAACACCGTCGGGCCGATGCGGGTGAGGCCGTGCGACTGCTTCAAGCAGACGGCGAACCCCGTCTCCAGCAGCCCCGCCACGACGACGAGGAACCAAGCCATCGGCCGCCTCCCTAGCTGTGCTGTCCGGCTGCGCTGCCCCGCGTCGGTCGGGGCGCGGTCTCCCAGCTTACGTGATGATCATGGTGGCCCGGCGTGGCTCCCGCGGCGGGGGCCCTCGCGCCCAGCCGACGGCCGTCAGCGATGGGGGCCGCTGGCCGGATCGGGGCCGTGCGCTCGGCGGGGGCCGGCCGCGGGCCCGCCGCCGGAGTCGTCGCCGAGCTCGGCCAGGGCCGCGCGGATCCGCTCGGCGGCGTCGTCCATCGCCGCCGGGTCCGGGTGCTGGTCCACGCGGCCGAACTCGAAGTCGGTGAGGTCCCAGGCCGGGAAGACGTGCACGTGCAGATGCGGCACCTCGAACCCGGCGATGACCAGTCCGGCGCGCGGCGCGTCGAAGGCGCGCTCCAGGGCGCGTCCGATCCGCTGCGCCACCAGCACGCAGCGCGTCAGCTGGGCGGCGCCCGCGTCGGTCCCCGGTCGACTTCCGCGCGCGGGACGACCAGGGTGTGTCCGGGCCGCAGCGGGGCGATGGTCAGAAACGCCACGACCTCGTCGTCGCGCCAGACGAATCGCGCCGGCAGCGCGCCGTCAATGATCTTGGTGAACAGGGTCGGCATGGGTCCACCATGCCAGTCGCGGTGAGGCGACCGGGCGGCTGACCACCCGGCAGGCCGGGGGCCGGTTGGCGTACCGCTAGTCTCATGAGTAACAATGGTCACGCACGCACCACTGCTGCCGGGCCGGACGTCGGGGAAGGCGGATCCGTCGAGGCAATGGAGGTGTGCGATGACGACTACCCGTTCGGGCGGTCCCGCGGTGTCGACGCGCGGGGTCGTGTTCGTGCATTGCTGCCCGTCCGCCGTCGCGCCCCATGTCGAATGGGCGATCGCCGAGGTGCTCGGCCGCCCGGCTCGGTTGCGCTGGACCCCGCAACCCGTGGTGCCCGGCCAGCTGCGCGCGGAGGCCTCCTGGGTCGGCGCGGTGGGCACGGGATCCAAACTCTTCGCCGCGTTGCGCACCTGGCGGATGCTGGTGTTGGAGATCACCGAGGAATGCACCGCCACCAGCGATGGTGAGCGGCTGGCCTACCTGCCCGGACGCGGAGTCCATCGCAGCATGATCTCCGCGAACGGCGATGTGGTGGTGGGGGAGGAGCGGCTGCGCGGGCTCATGGCGCGCGCGCGCACCGGGTCGCAATACGAGCACGAGCTGTCCGAGATCCTCGGCACGGCGTGGGACGTCGAGTTGGAGCCGTACCGGTACGCGGGCGAAGGCGCGGCGGAGACCTTGTTGCACCAAGTGGGCTAGCCGGTCCGGAGGCGCGGATGAAGCCGATCGTCGCCACCAAGCTGTACGGCTATGACTGGTGGCCGGTGCCCGGCGGCGCCCCGGCCAGCGCTGCCGAGGCGGGCCGCGCCGCGCTCGCCGACGCGCTCGAAGCGGCCGGCACCACGATGGTGCTGGCGCAAAACCAGCTCGACCCGCTGCCGGCCAGCGACGTCGGCCAGCACGCCCCCCCCGCGCCCTACTCGGATTTGGCATTGCGCGCGGCGCTGCGCGCGCGGGGCATCCGCTGCTTCGAATCGACCGCGATGTTCTTCCACCCGCAGGACCTCGACCGGCCGGGGCTGCGGCCGATCGGCGCGGACGGGTCGGCGATGGCCCCCGCCGACTGGTACGTGGGCCTGTGCCCGAGCGACGAGCGCTATGTCGAGGCGCGGATCGCGCTGCTGCGGCGCGTGGTCATCGAACTGGAAGCGGACGGGGTGTTCTTGTCGTTCATCCGGTTCCCCGGATTCTGGGAGCGGTGGACGCCGGGGGTCGACCGCAGCGAGATCACCGAGCACTGCTTCTGCCCCCGGTGCCGGCGCCGGTTCAGCGCCCAGACGGGGGCCGAGCTGCCCGATGGCGCCCGAGCGGCCGCCGCGCTGCTGACCGGGCCGCTGCGCGCGGAATGGACGGACTGGAAATGCGCGGTGATCACCGGGGTCGTGGCGCGCGCCCGGGAAGCGCTGCGGGAGGTGTCCGCCGACGTCGAGCTGATGGTCAACATCGTGCCGTTCGTCGGCCCGGAGTTCGGCTCGCTCGGCGAGCGGTTGCTGGGCCAGCGGATCGAGAGCCTCGCCGCGGTCGCCGATCATTTCGAGGTGATGGTGTACCACCAGATCCTCAAGCAGTCGCCGCCGGATTGGATTCCGCGAGTCGTCGGCGCGGTGCGGGACCGCACCGAGCGCACCATCCTGCCCTGCCTGCAGGCGCGACCGACGTATTTGGACGGCATTTTCGCCGCTGACGGGCGCGACCCGGAGATCAGCGCGGCGGAGTTCGGCGCCGCCGTCGCGGCGGTCGCCTCCTCAGCCGCCGACGGGGTGATGACCTACCACTGGTCGGACGTGACCGGCCAAGACGCGGTCAGCGGCGGCGCGTTCTCCGCCGCGTTGCGGCACTACGGACGAAGCGAGCGCTGACCCCGATCCGCCGGGCTACAGCGGGATGTTGCCGTGCCGGCCGCGGATCCCGGGCGCGTCGTCCAACGCTTGGGCCAGCGCCTGGGCCAGCACCCGTCGCGTGGCGGCCGGGTCGATGATCTCGTCCACCACCCCGAGGTCCACCGCCCGGCCGACCCCGCCGGCGGTCCGCTCATGCTCGGCGGCGAGCTGGTCGTGCAGCGCGGCGCGATCCTCGGCCGGGGCGGCGGCCAGCTCACGCCGGCGCAGGATGCCCACGGCGGCCTTGGCCCCCATCACCGCGACCTGCGCGCCGGGCCAGGCGAACACCCCGGTCGCGCCCAGCGCGCGGGCGTTCATGGCGATGTACGCCCCGCCGTAGCTCTTGCGCGTCACCAGCGTCACCCGGGGCACCACCGCCTCGCCGAAGGCGTGCAGCAACTTGGCGCCGCGGCGCACCACGCCGTCCCACTCCTGGCCGACCCCCGGCAGGTAGCCGGGCACATCAACCGCCACCACCAGCGGCACCCCGAAGGCGTCGCACATGCGCACGAAGCGCGCCGCCTTCTCCGCCGACGCTGAGTCCAGGCAGCCACCGAGCCGCAGCGGATTGTTGGCGAGCACCCCGACCGTGCGCCCGGCCAGCCGGCCGAGACCGGTGACCAGGTTCGGCGCCCAGCGGGCGTGCAGCTCCACGAAGGTGGCCGGGTCCAGCAGCTCGTCGAGGAGCGGGTGCACATCGTAGGCGCGCTTGGGGTTGGCTGGCAGCAGCGCGGAAAGATCGCGGTCCGGCCCGACCGCCGCCAGCTCGATCCGGCCCTGCGCGGTGAGCAGCACGGTCAGCTCGCGCGCCGCGGCGATCGCCTCGTCGTCGGAGTCGCGCACCACGTGCACCACCCCGCTACGCCTCCCATGGGTGTCCGCGCCGCCCAGGGATTCCATGTCGACGTTCTCACCGGTCACCGCGC
>WQZC01000258.1 GCA_009780925.1 Actinomycetes bacterium
ACCAGCACCGCCGCGGTGCGGGTGCCAGCTGGGCGGGCGTCCCACTCGGCGCGCAGCCGGGCGGCGACCCAGGCGGCCTCGGCCTCGACGGTGTCGGTCACCGTCACCCGCACCGTGCCGGCGGGCGCGCCGGGGCGCGCCCGCAGCGCCACGGTGGACGCGTCCCAGGCCCGCAATGGCGCGGCGACGGCGTTGGCGGCGGCCAGGATCGCCTCGTCATTGCGCCAGCTGGTGGCCAGCGGGAACACGGCGGCAGGGCGTCCGTCACGGTCGGGGAACGCAGTCGCGAACCGGCCCAGGTTGCCGGCGCTCGCGCCGCGCCAGCCATAGATCGATTGGAACGGGTCGCCCACCGCGGTGACCGGGTGCCCGTCGCCGAACAGGGCGGCCAGCAACCGCGCCTGCGCGTGCCCGGTGTCCTGGTACTCGTCCAGCAAGACCGCGGCGAACCGCTCCCGCTCGACCCGCGCCACCTCCGACCGCGCGGACAGTTGCGCGGCCAGCGCCATCTGGTCACCGAAATCCACCGCGCCTCGCGCCGTCTTGGCGGTGGCGAAGTCACGCACTAGCGGCAGCAGCGCCAATCGCTGGCGCAGCGCGGCGACGAACTCGGCGGTGCCGCCCGGAGTGTCGCTACGCGTGCGGGGGCCGTTCGGCAGCGCCTCCCAAGCGGCCAGCGCGCCGGCGCAGAACGCTTCCAGCGCGTCCGGTGCGGCCAGGTGATCGGCCAGGTCGCCGGCCAGGTCCAGCACGTGCCGACTCACCGTGCCCAGCGCGCCCACATCGCTCGGCAGCCGGCCCGGATAGCGGCGGACCACCGCATCGGCCAGCTGCCAGCGCACCGCCTCGGACAGCAGCCGCGCGTCCGGCTCGGCGCCCATCCGCGCCGCGTGCTCGCCGACCAGTCGGGCGGCGTAGGCGGCGTAGGTGAGCACCGTCGGCTCGCCGGCCAGCAGCTGCGCGAGGTGCTCGGCGTCGTCGGGGGCGTCGCGTTCGACCACACGCCGCCATTGCGCGAGCCGCCGGCGCAACCGCTGCGCCAGCTCGGCGGCCGCCTTGCGGGTGAAGGTCAAACCCAGCACCCGGGCCGGCGCGACCAGCCGGTTGGCCACCAGGTAAACCACCCGCGCCGCCATGGTCTCGGTTTTGCCCGACCCGGCGCCAGCGATCACCACCGATGGGGCCAGCGGCGCGGAGATGACCGCCGCCTGCTCCGCGCTCGGCGGTGGCTGGCCCAGCAGACGGGCCAACTCCCCGGCGCCGATGGCCCGACCCCGCGTCGAGTCCAGCATCCGGCCACCCGCCGAGTCGGCCGTCCGGCCACCCGCCCACTCGACCATCCGGTCACCTGCCAACTCGGTCATCCGGTCACCTGCCCGCCCTCGGGTCGCAGCGGGCAGCAGCCGCGCACCTCACAGACCCGGCATTGCTCGTTCTGACGCGCGGTGAACTCCCCGCCGCGCATCCGGGCGGCCACCCCCGCCACCTGGTCGGTGACCCAGTCCGGCTCCGCCGCTTCGGCCAGCGGCGCCTGCTTCTGCTCGTCATACTTCTTCGTCGCGGTGCCGAGCTGCACCAGCCGGGCGCCGCCGGCGACCGCGCCGTGCCGGTTGAACCCGCCGGCCGCAACCGCGAGCTGATACGCCCCCAACTGCGGGTTGGTCGGCAGTTCGTCGGCCTTTGGTTTGATCTTGCCGGTTTTGAGATCGACGACCACCAGCTGCCCGGCGGCGTCGCGCTCGAGGCGGTCCACCCGCCCGCGCAGCCGGGCGTCGCCGACGATTACGTCGAACTCCTCCTCGATCGCGGCGAGGGCGAGCCCGTCGCGGCTGGCGCGCAGCCACGCGGCCAGTTTGGCGAGCATCTCCCCGGCACGGTCGCGCTCGTTGGCGGCCAGCCAGGCCGCGCCGAAATCCAGCCGGGACCACCGCTGCTCGAGCAGGCCCTCGAGGACCGCCTGGTCGGCGTCCGGTGGGGCGATGGCCGCGACCTCGTGCAGCACCGTGCCGAGCGACGCGCCGGCGGCCTGGTCGTCACGCGCGCCGAGCTGCGCCAGCACCGCGCGCAGCTCACATCGGCCGAACGACTCCAACCGCGACGGGCTGACCGTCACCGGCCGGTCTGGGTCGGCCACCGGACCGGTGTCGCTGGGCGGGGCCAGCCCCCACCACTGGTCCGGGTGCGCGCCCGGCACCTCGGCGGCAGCCAGCCGAGTCAGCTCGGTCGCGGCGGCGGCGCGTTCCGCCATTGGCCGGGCCGGGTCGCACACCACCGCCCGCAACTCGGCGACCAGCGCCGCCAGGTGGGTCCGGCCAGGCACGACCGCGAACGGCCGCTCCCCCTCATCGATCGGGTCGATCTCGTCCAGGAACCGGGACGGCAGCTGATCCTCCCCGGACACCGCCGTCACCACCAGCCGCTCGCGGGCGCGGGTGGCCGCCACATAGAACAGTCGTCGTTCCTCGGCCAGCTGGGCGGCCAGCTCGGACACCCCGGCCCCGTCCCGGCCGGCCGCCAAGTCCACCAGCAGCTCGGCGCCGAGCAGCGAGCCCCGTCGGCGCAGGTCGGGCCACACCCCCTCCTGAACGCCGGCGACCACCACCAGGTCCCACTCCAAACCCTTGGCTGCGTGCGCGGTCAGGATCGGCACCGCCTCAGCCGCCGCGCCGCGAGCGGCCAGGTTGTCACCGGGCACCTGCTGCGCGGCCAGATGCTCGTAGAAGTCCAGCGCCGCCGCGCCGGGCAGCCGATCGGTGAACCGCGCCGCCGCGTCGAACAGCGCGATCACCGCGTCCAGGTCGCGATCCGCGGCCGCCCCCGCCGTACCCCCGGCGACGCTGGCCTCCGCCCACCGCTCGGCCAGCCCGGTCGCCTCCCACAGCGCCCACAGCGCCTCCTCGGCCGAGGCCCCCGCCGCGACCGCCCCGCGCCCGGCGGCGAGCACGCCGGCGACCCGCCGCACCGGCGCGGCCAAACGCGGCGACAGCAGCGCCAACCCCGCGACATCGGTCAGCGCCGGGGCGAGCGACCCGTCCCCGGTCAACGCCCGAAGCTCCCGACGCACTCGGCGCAACGCGAGCGGATCGGCCCGTCCGATCGGCCCGGACACGAGCGCCTCGGCGACCGGTTCGGTCAGCTCCGCTGGGCGCAACACGCAGCGCAACGCGAACAGCAGCTGCGCCACGGCGGGCTGCTCCACCAGCGGCACATCCTCCCCAGCCACGTCGGTCGGCACCCCGGCGGTGGCCAACGCGCGGCGCAGCACGGCCAACCGGCCCACGGTGCTTCGCACCAGCACCGCCATCCGCGACCAGGGAACGCGATCGCGCAGATGCGCCCGCCGCAACGTGGCCGCGAGGTAGTTCGCCTCATCGTTGGCCGAGCGGAGCAGGGCGACCGTCACCGACCCGGGTGGGGCTCCCGGGAGCGCCGCCAGCCCCCGATGCGTGGCCGGGCCGGGTAGTCGAAGCGCCACCCGCCGTGTGGCGGCGATCAACTCCGAGCCGAACCGGCGCGCCGTGCCCAACGCCACCACCGGCGCGTCGAAGGCGCGCAGCGCATTCGGGTCCGCGCCGCGGAAGGCATAGATCGACTGGT
>WQZC01000259.1 GCA_009780925.1 Actinomycetes bacterium
GCCGGCCCTAGATCAGAAACTGCTTACCTACAAGATCTTCCTCGGGAAGGTACGCCCGCTCACGTCACCAGCCCGAGAACCATCCACAGGTTCTGATCATTGCTCACTGCCGAGCGGGAGGCGTTAGTTAAAGCCGGCGTTCGCGCGTTCTGCCTCTCCGGGAACCGCACGTCCTCCGACATGGCAGGACTGTTCATCCAGCACCAGGACACAATCTGGTCACTCGCCGTTGGCGATCAACCAGGCATTTGGGTTGTGTCCCTTCAGGAGGTCCGCCACACCGACGTGTGATGACGCTCGGCGCCCCAGACCACACCGAACATATTTGGGAGACACGCCATAGTCGCGTCCGGTCGGGCCACCGCTGACGGAGCTGGCGCGCGCCGCGGGTCGAGAGCCGGCGCTACTCGCGTGGTGGCGCTAGCTCAGGGTTAGCGGGAGGTCTTGCACGAATTCCAGAGTGGCTCCGAACAGGACCTCGACGTGGACGGTTGCCGGGGTGGCCGTTCCCACTGGGACCGCGTTGACGGTCAGCGTCTCGGCGCCGTTGGCGAGTTGACACGACGCGCTCTGTCCGCTGGTGCCGCAGCTGGCGCCGGCCGGTCCGGTGACCGAGACGATGCGCCAGGTTGCCGGCACGGTGAAGCGTGCGGTCCAGCCGGCGAACGGGCCGTCCACATACAGGTCCGCGGTCCCCGCCGTGGGCCTCGGCGCCGGCACCGGCGCGGAGGTGGATGTCCGACGCGAGGTTGGCGACGGCGCCGCCGTCGGGACCGGTGCCGGTTTGCTTGTCGTGGCCGGCGGCATCGGCTCCTGCGGGGAGGCGGTGGGCGCCCGCGTGGCTGGCGCCACGGTCGATGTGGGGTTGGCTGTCGGCGTCGGCGTGTCCGATGGCGTGTTGTCTTGCGGGATGTCGCTAGGGCTGGGTTTCGGTGCCGGGTCTGTCACGGGGACCGACGGCACGGCGGCCCGCGGATCTGGTTCCACCGCGGTTGCCGAGTCTCCGCCAGCCTGGGTTGTCGGCTGGGGCGAGGCCGTCAGCGGGGCGACCGCCACCGCCTCATCACCGACCGAACCATTCCCACTGACCGTTGGCCCGGACGCGACGGCGCCGAACACCAGCGCCGCGATCGCTGTCGCGCCGAGCAGACCCCAACCGAATTTGGCGAACCTGAACCCACCGACCGGTCTGGCCGCGCCACTTTGGTGGTGCAGCCCTTGCCAGATGCTGGTGGTGCCGCCGGCGAGGAATGGGAGCAGTGGTATCGCGGCCCGCATGGTCGCGTTTACGCCCGCGACATCGGCGGCGCACTGAGCACACATTTCGCAGGCGCCCAGGTGAGCTTGGATCTTCGCAATATTGTTAGCGGCGAGGGCGCCGCGTTCATAACGCGGGAGCTGCGCCCGGACCTTGGCACAGTCCTTGGTTTGTGCCCGCCGTATGTGCTGGGCAAGGAACGCCTGCCGCAGCCGCTCACTCGCCCGCCGGCCTCGGGCCGAAACCGTGGGTGTGGTGACGCCCAACGAGGCCGCGACCTTCGCCTGCGGCTCGCCGTTTATCAGCAGCGCCCAGAGCAGCTCGCGGTCAGCGGCGCCTAGTGATTCCCAGGCCCGCCACGCCGCGGTCTGCTCAACATGTTCCAGCGCCAGTTCATCAGCCGGTGGCGCGGTCTCCACCACGGCATCGGCGAAACTGTTCCCGACGAACCTCAGTCGGCCGTAGTGACGGGAGCAGAGATTGCCATGCAGGCGGCTAACTGAAGCAAGCAGATATCCCACGAAGCTAGTACGCGGTCCCTTGCCCGAGAGCAGCGCCAACAACGTTTGCAGGAAACTCTCGCTGACGAGTTCGTCGATGTCGAACACCGGGCGCAACGATTTCGCGAACGAGCGGACCGCGGTTTCGTGCCGGTCCCACAACACCCCGTAGGCCTCAAGATCGCCGGCTCGGACCGCGTCCGCCAGCACCTCATCAGAGCGCTCGTCCGTCGTCCCCGGTCGCCCGGCGACCTCAGCGACTGCTGAGCTCCCCCCACGCCGCGTCACTGCCGCCCACCGATAGCCGCGCGCCACAGCGAGTCCAACTCAGCGCGAAGAGACGAACAGTGACGCGACTCGTGTCTGGAGACATGAGACTGCCCGGCGTGGCCCCATTTGAGAGGTTTGGGCACCGCGCCGGGCAAGGTCAGCAAACTGGATCGGATGTTACGGCTCCTTCCGCCCACCCCGGCCGGCGATGACCAGCAGACAAACCGCGCCGAGCAGACCCAGCAACACGCCGGCCAGAGTCAAGCCCACACCACCACTGTTGGCCGGGGCGTCAGCGCCCAGCCCGGTGTTGATCAGCGTGCCCGTCCCGGAACCATGAGTGTCTATCAACACCACGGCTTCCTGTGAGCTGACCGCTTTGGCTGTGACACCAGTCCCATCCGCCGGCGGCACCCCGGCGGCGGTGGCCGCGTTGGTCAACTTCCCGGCGGCCACGTCAGCGGCCGTGGCCACATAGGTGGCGGCACAGGTCAGCCGCCAGCCCGGCGGCAACGTCGTGCCCTTCGGGCACGTAACGGCGGAGAGATTCCCGGTGCCGGAGAACTTCACGTCCGTGACCGTCACGTTGTGCAAGGTGACGTTGCCGGTGTTGGTCACCGCGAACGTGTAAGTGATCGTCGTGCCAGCCACGAACGTCTGCGTGCTCGCGGTCTTGACCACCGCGATACCGGGACGGGCGTGCGCCGGCTCAATCACCTCAGACGGCGGGGACACCACCTCGGCCGGTGGCGTGTTCGTCCCCGGCGGCGGTGGCGGACTGCCGCTCACCGTCGCGGAATTGCTTATGCGCCCGGCATCCAAATCCGCCTGAGTGGTCGTGTAGGTCGCCGTGCAGGTTTCCGACTCGCCAGCTGACAACGACGGCTGCGGGCAGGTCACGGCCGATAGCTTCCCGGTGCCCGTGAACGACGAATCGGTCACCGTTATGTCGTTCTCGGTCACGTTGCCGGTGTTGGTCACCTCAAAGGCGTAGGTGATCGTCTGACCAACCGCGTCATACGACGACGGGGACGCGGTCTTGACCACCGACAGGCCAGGCGCGGACGGGATGTTCACGGTCGCCGACGCCTCGGCGGAATCGATCGGCGGCGGTGGCGTGGTCGATCCGGCCGGTATCGGCGGAGTCCCGTGCGCCACCGCCGTGTCAGCGACCGACCCGTTGTTCACATCGGCCTGGGTCACCGTGTAGGTGGCGGTGCACGTTATCGACCTACCCGGCGCCAGCACCACCATCCCGGCCGGGCAGCTGATCGGACCATCCAACGCGCCAGCCGGTGCGACCTGGGTGTCGGTCACATTCACCTCACCCAAGGTGACGTTGCCGGTGTTGGTGACCATGAACGTGTAGGTGATCACGTCACCGACATTGTGTTTGGTGGTCTGGTCCGGCGACTTGACCGCGGTCAGGGCCGGGTTCTGGTCGACCGGGTCTTGGTAGTCAGACGGGTTGGAATCGAGCGGCCTCGGATGCGGATCCTTCGTTGACGGTTTCGGGGTACCGGAGGCCACCGACGAATCCGCCACCGTCCCA
>WQZC01000260.1 GCA_009780925.1 Actinomycetes bacterium
CCAGCCGCTCGATGTTCAGGCGGCCAGCCGCTCGATCGCGGCGATGAGCGCGCGGACCGGCGCGCCGGTGCCGCCCGTGGGCGTGTAGCCGTACGGCGCCGCCGAGTTCCACGCCGGTCCGGCGATGTCGATGTGCACCCACTGCATTCCGTCGGGCACGAACTCGCGCAGGAACACCCCGGCGATCAGCATGGACGCCCCGCGCGCGTCGGACGGCACGTTGGTGATGTCCGCGATGGGCGAGTCCAGCCGGGCGCGCTGATCGTCCGGCAGCGGCATCGGCCACAGCGCCTCGCCGGCCTCCTCGCCGGCCGCGACGATGGTCGCGCGCAGCTCCGGCGAACCCATCACCCCGGCCACCCGGTCGCCCAGCGCGACGACCTGCCCGCCGGTGAGCGTGGACAACTCGATCAGGCAGTCCGGTGAGTCCTCGGTGGCGCGGGCGATCGCGTCCACCAGGACGATCCGCCCCTCGGCGTCGGTGTTGTCGATCTCCACGGTGCGTCCGCCGCGAATGGTGACCACGTCTTTGGGCCGGTACGCCGTTCCCGAGGGCATGTTCTCGGCCAGTGGCAGCGTCGCCGCCACCTCGACCGGCAACCGCAGATCGGCGATCGCGGCGACCGTGGCCAGTGCCGCCGCCGCGCCGCCCATGTCGCACTTCATCGTGCTCATTTGGGCCCCGGTCTTCAAGTCCAGCCCACCGGAATCGAAGGTGATGCCTTTGCCCACCAGGGCGACTCGGGCGCGCGGCAGGGATGGGCGGTAGGCCACGCGGACCAGCCGCGGCGGGCGGACCGAGCCGCCGCCCACGGCCAGCAGCCCACCGTAGCCGCCGCGGCGCAGCGCCTGCTCGTCCAGCGCCTCGAACTCGAGGCCGTGCTCGCGGGCCAGCCGCTGGGCGCGTTCGGCGAAGGACTGCGGGTACAGGTCGTTGGCCGGGGTGTTCACCAGGTCGCGGGTGAGCGTGACCGCGTCGGCGACCACCTGGGCGCGGTTGACTGCGGCCTGGGCGTCGTCGCTGGCGGGGCCAGCGATGGTCAGCAGGCTCAGCGCCGGGGGCGCGCCGTCGGACTTGTAGGCGGTGAAGGTGTGGGCGCCTAGCAGCGCGCCCTCGACGATGGCGCCCGGGTCGGCGGCCAGCGCGACGTGCACGTCGGCGTGTTTGGGCAGCGCTCGCAGCGCGGCCCCGACGGCGCGCCGCGCGGACTCGGCGTCCAGGCGCGGGCCGATGCCAGTGGCCACGACCAACGCGAACGGGGCCTGGCCAAGGGTCGGGAGCTTGAACACCTCGTCGGGTTTCCCGGTCGCCTCCACAGCGCGCAACGCGGTGGCCAGGCGCCCGCCCAGCGCCGCCTCGATCCGCTCGGCGCCGGGGGCCAGCTGCGGCCCGCTGGCGCCGGCCAGCACGCCCACAACCACGGTTGCTTGGGTGGGCGCGGTGTCGGTCCAGATGATTTTCGGCATGGCGCCGATGGTAGGCGCTGCCGCCGCCCGGTAGCGTGCGTGGCATGGATGAGCTGCGTCGTTCCGCGTTGTATTCGCGGCATGTGGAACTTGGGGCGAAGCTGGCCGATTTCGGCGGTTGGCTGATGCCGATTGAATACCCGGGCGAAGGGGGAGTGCTGCGCGAGCACGCCGCGGTGCGCGAGTGTGTCGGGCTGTTCGATGTCTCACACTTGGGCAAGGCGGCGGTCACCGGCTCCGGCGCCCGGGCGTTCGTGGATTCGTGCCTGGCCAACGATCTGGGCAAGATCGAGCCCGGTCGGGCGCAGTACACGCTGTGCTGCGACGAGTCCGGCGGCGTGGTGGACGATTTGATCGCCTACCTGGTTGGTGACGACGAGGTGTTCCTCGTGCCGAACGCGGCCAACACCGCCGAGGTCGTGCGCCGGCTGGACGCGGCCGCGCCGGAGGGCGTCACGGTGACCAACTGGCACCTGGACTTCGGGGTGCTCGCGGTGCAGGGCCCCCGTTCGGCCGAGGCGCTCGACCGCGTCGGTCTGCCATACGAGCTGCCCTATATGGCCTACGTGGACGCTCCGTTCGGGGAACGCAGCGTGCGGATCTGCCGCACCGGCTACACCGGGGAGCACGGCTATGAACTGATCCCGGTGCTGGAGGACGTCGCGCCGCTGTGGGACGCGCTGCTGGGCGAGGTCCGCGAGCTGGGCGGTCTGCCCGCCGGGCTAGGCGCGCGCGACACGCTGCGCACCGAGATGGGCTACCCGCTGCACGGGCAGGACCTGTCCCCGACGATCTCCCCGCTGCAGGCGCGCGCCGGCTGGGCGGTGGGCTGGAACAAGCTCGCGTTCTGGGGGCGGGAGGCGCTGCTCGCCGAGAAAGCCGCTGGCCCGGCGCGCAAGCTGTGGGGCCTGGTCGCGATCGACCGCGCCGTTCCCCGCCCGCACATGGCAGTGCGCTCGGCCGAGGGCAAGGATATCGGCGAGGTGACCTCGGGGACGTTCTCCCCGACGCTGCGGCAGGGCATCGGGTTGGCGCTGATTTCCACCCAGGCTGGCGTCGCCGCCGGCGATGAGGTGGTCATGGACATGCGCGGTCGTCCGGCGCGGATGCGCGTCGTGGCCCCACCGTTCGTGCCGTCGCACGTGCGCTGAGCGGGCATCGGCCAGCCGGCGGAGCAGACGTCGGCTGGCCGACACGTGTCCCCTCCTGGCCTGCGCGCGACCTGGCTAGGCCGACCGACAGAAGGTCGCGCGCTGGCGAATAGGAAAAGCTGGAGACAAACAAAAAGACTGGGCCAGCGCCTACGTGGCGCTGGCCCAGTCTTTTTGCGGTCAGTCAGCCGCTATTGCTGCGGCGGGTACTGCTGAGGTGGATATTGCTGCGGCGGGTACTGCTGTGGCGGGTACTGCGGCGGCGGGCCACCCATCGGCGGGCCACCCATCGGAGGGCCGCTCGGGGGCTTCGGGCCGCCGATGGTCGGCAGCGTGATGTTGCCCGGCAGTTTGCCGCCCTGCGCCTGGTGTCGCATGGCCGCGAGCACGACTCCGGCGAGCGCCAGGATCATGCTGATCCAGTAGCTGAACCCGTGGCCCATCCCGCTGGTCGTGGTGAAGAACCCGATGATGTAGAGCAAGAAGCCGACCGCGAAACCGCACATCGCGGTGAGGTATGGCGGCCACGGCAGCTTCACCGCCGGGACGAATAGGGCCAGCGCCACGACGACTGCGGACAGGAACGCGACGAAGAAGCCCAACCACCCTGGCCACGTTCCAGCGTCGAAGTGCCATCCGCCGGTGCTGTAGGAAGCTCCATAGCCCATGTAGTGGAAGCTGGCCGTGTAGTAGGCGAAGAACGAGAAGATGAGCAATAGCACGCCGGCGCCGAGGATGCACCAGTCGAGGATGTCGATTGACTTGGGGTCGAACGCCGGCTTGCTGGGCGCCGCTTGGTACTGACCGGGTTGCGGGTACTGCGGGGCCGGGGGCTGCTGGTACTGCGGCGGTCCCTGTGGCGGTGCCGGCGGCTGGTACTGCGGTGGACCTTGCGATGCCGGGGGCTGCTGGTACGGCGGCGGTCCTTGCGGTGGCGGCGGCGGCGGGTATGGCGGCGTGGG
>WQZC01000261.1 GCA_009780925.1 Actinomycetes bacterium
GCTGTTCCTGCCGGTGGTCGCGGCGCTCGCGGCGCTGGCCGCTCGCCTCGCCGCGCGCCGCGATCTGGGCGCGGGCCTGTTGCGGGAACGGGCCGGCCGGCCGACGGCCCGCCCCGGCTTGCGCGGTCCGGCGGCGCTGACCTGGCGGCTGCAACGCGGGCAGTGGTACGGCTGGGGCGCCGGCGTCGCGGCGTTGGCCTTGGCCTGCGGACCGATCGCCACCCAGGCGCAGACGTTGGTCAGCTCCAACGACACGGTGCGCAAGGTGATGGCCGCCAAGGGCGGCGACAACAGCGCGATCAACGGGTTCACCACCGTGGTCGTGCTCTATCTCGCGATCCTCGCCGCGTGCGCGGCGCTCAACTCACTCAGCGGGCTGGCCAGTGAGGAGTCCGGCGGCGCCGGCGAGGCGCTGCTGGCCCGCCCGATCAGTCGGGCGCGTCTGGTCGGCGCCCGGCTGGCAGTGGCCACCGCCGGCGCGGTCGGTCTGCAGCTGATCGGCTCGGCGCTGCTGGCGGGCGCCGAGTCGGCCAGCGGCGCGAGCGGATTCGCCGGCGTGTTCGCGGCCGGGGCGAGCTACCTGCCGGCGCTGGCGCTGTTCGCCGCCATCTCGGCGGCGCTGTTCGCGCTGGCCCCCAAGGCGCAACCGGCGGCCTGGGTGTTCGTCTCTTGGTCGGTGATCGGCTCGCTGTTCGCCGCAGTGCTCTCGCTGCCGGGCTGGACGTTGGACCTGGCCCCGCTGTCGGCCACGCCCGGCGCGCCGGCGGCGCCGATCACGGCCACGCCGTTGGTGGTCATGACGGTCCTGGCGGCGCTGTTGGGCGCGTTGGCGATGGCGGCGATCCGCCGCCGTGACTACGGCGCGCAGACCTGAGCACCGCTCGCCGCCGACCAGCCGGCGCCTCGTGACGAGGCCAGGAAGTATGACCCTGGACACATCAATGCCTTCTGCGTGGTGGTTGCTGTTCCCTCCGCCACCGCCGGCTCCTAACATCTGCTGACATGGCCATGACGAAGCCGCAGGGGCCGGCGGCCAAGGCAGCCGAAGCGGCCCCGACGTCGAACACCACCGTTGTTGGCAGAAAGGCCGCGCCGCGCGCCGGACTGGCCGCCTTCTGGCACTCCTCGATCGGCAAGAAGTGGGTGATGGCCGTCACCGGCCTGCTGTTCGTGCTCTTCTTGCTGTTCCACATGTTCGGCAACCTGAAGGTCTTTTTCGGGCCCGACACCTTCAACGAATACGCCGGGTGGCTGCGCACCTTCGGCGATCCGGTGCTGCACGGTGACTGGTTCTTGTGGATCCTGCGGTTCATCCTGGTGGTGGCGATCGCGCTGCACCTGACCGCCGCGTTCCAGCTGTGGCTGCGCGACCGGCGCGCCCGGCCGATCCGGTACGCGAGCGGGCAGCGCCCACAAGCCAACCTGGACCGGCTGACCACCGTCTACGGCGGCATCGTCGTCGTGGCGTTCCTGGTCTGGCACCTGCTCGACCTGACCGCCGGGGCGATCGGCAGCACCCACTTCCAGGAGGGAAACGCCTACCAGAACGTCTACAACGACTTCCAGCATTGGTGGGCCAACCTCATCTACATCGTCGCGGTGGCGGTGCTGGGCCTGCACATCAACCACGGCTTCTGGAGCGCCTCGCAGACCCTCGGCCTGAACAATCCGCGCCGCGACGTGGCGATCAAGGCCACCGGCTCGCTGCTCGCGGTCCTCATCGCCGTCGGCTTCATGATGATCCCGATCGGGGTCATGACCGGAATCGTCAAGTGAGGGGGACGGACATGATCGACAGCGCAACGGAAACGACGGGTTACACCGTCGGCGACCCGATCGCCGACACCCGCGCCCCCAAGGTGCCCATTGAGCAGCGCTGGACCCAACGCAAGTTCGAGGCCAAGCTGGTAAACCCGGCCAACCGCCGCAAGCACAAGATCATCGTGGTGGGCACCGGGCTCGCCGGCGGCGCGGCCGGCGCCACCCTGGGCGAGCAGGGCTACCACGTCATCCAGTTCTGCTTCCAAGACTCCCCGCGCCGCGCGCACTCGGTCGCCGCGCAGGGCGGCATCAACGCCGCGAAGAACTACCGCAACGACGGCGACTCCACCTACCGGCTGTTCTACGACACCATCAAGGGCGGCGACTTCCGCTCCCGGGAGTCCAACGTCTACCGGCTGGCCGAGGTCTCGGCGAACATCATCGACCAGTGCGTGGCGCAGGGCGTGCCGTTCGCCCGCGAGTACGGCGGCCTGCTGGACACCCGCTCGTTCGGCGGGGTGCAGGTGCAGCGCACCTTCTACGCGCGGGGCCAGACCGGCCAGCAGCTGCTGATCGGCGCCTACCAGGCGCTGGAGCGCCAGATCGCCGCCGGCAACGTGGAGATGCACGCCCGCACCGAGCTGCTCGACGTCATCGTGATCGACGGGCGGGCGCGCGGCATCGTCGCGCGAAACCTAGTGACCGGGGCCATCGAGACCTACCTGGCGGACGCGGTGGTGCTGGCCACCGGCGGCTACGGCAACGTGTTCTACCTGTCCACCAACGCCAAGGGCTCCAACGCCACCGCGATCTGGCGGGCGCACAAACGCGGCGCCTACCTGGCCAACCCCTGCTACACCCAGATCCACCCGACCTGCATCCCGCGCTCGGGCGAGCACCAGTCCAAGCTCACCCTGATGAGCGAGTCGCTGCGCAACGACGGCCGGATCTGGGTGCCGAAGAACGCCGGCGACACCCGCGCCCCAGAAGCGATCCCCGAGGACGAGCGCGACTACTACCTGGAGCGGATCTACCCCAGCTTCGGCAACCTGGTGCCCCGCGACATCGCCTCCCGGGCCGCCAAGAACCAGTGCGACGCCGGCAACGGGGTCGGCCCCGGCGGGCTCGGGGTGTACCTGGACTTCGCCGACGCGATCGCCCGGCTGGGCCGCGACGACGTCGAGGAGAAGTACGGCAACCTGTTCGACATGTACCAGCGCATCACCGCGGAGAACCCGTACCAGGTGCCGATGCGCATCTATCCGGCGATCCACTACACGATGGGCGGGCTGTGGGTCGACTACGACCTGCAGACGACGATCCCCGGGCTGTTCGCGATCGGCGAGGCGAACTTCTCCGACCACGGCGCGAACCGGCTGGGCGCCTCAGCGCTGATGCAGGGCCTTTCCGACGGCTACTTCGTGCTGCCGCCGGTGCTGAACAACTACATCGCGGAGAACTCCTTCCCCGCCATCGACCCGGCCGACGGACGGGTCACCGAGGTCGCCGATGGCGTTCGGGCGGGCGTGGACAAGCTGCTGGCCATCGACGGCACGCGCAGCGTCGACTCCTTCCACAAGGAGCTCGGCCTGCTGTTGTGGGAGGACTGCGGCATGGCCCGCAACGCCGCCGGGCTGCGCGCGGCGGCTGCGCGGATCCCGCAGATCCGTGAGCAGTTCTGGCGCGACGTGCGGGTCACCGGATCCGGCGCCGAGCTCAACCAGCAGCTGGAGAAGGCCGGCCGGGTGGCCGACTTCCTCGA
>WQZC01000262.1 GCA_009780925.1 Actinomycetes bacterium
GGTCTGCTGGTCCAGGTCGTCGCCGATGCCGTCGCGGCGCAACCCGATGCCGGCGTCCACCGCCGCGACCGGAAGCTCGCCGAGCGCCGCGCCAGCGATTCCTTTGAGCACGGTCGCCTGGGATGACGGTTGCGCCCCGGCTTGCGACGAGCCAGTCATAGCTGCGACGGCGCTCTGCGCCACGCCGCCCGATTCCTGCTGCCAGGAAGTCGGCGCCGGCGTGTCTGGCAGCGCGGGCAGGCCTGCCAGTTCAGGCAGCAGCGCGCGCAGCCGTGCCTCAGCGGTCGCCGCGGTGGGCCGGGAGGCCGGGTTCTTCGCGAGCATTGAGGACAGGTGCGCCCACAGCGTCGCGGGCAGCCCCTCCAGCGCCGGCGGCTGGCAGGTGATGTGTCGCAGCGCGATCGCCTGGAAGCTGTCCCGTCCGAACGGCGTGTGACCGGCGAGCAGCTCATACAGGGTGATGCCGACGGCGTAGACGTCCGCCGGGGCGCCAGCGGAGGCGCCGCTCATCTCCGGGGCCATGTAGTCGGCGGTGCCGATCCCGGTGGTCAGCTTGACCGAAGTGCCGGTCTCGGCCAGCCTGGCGACCCCGAAGTCGGTCAGGAAGACGGTGCCATCGGTGGCTTGCAGGATGTTGTCCGGCTTGACGTCCCGATGCTGCAGCGGCGGCGTCAGCCCATGGGCGAGGGAGAGCGCGCCGAGCATGTCGGCGCAGATGCGCACCGCCTCCGCCGGGGCCAGCCGGCCCTCGGCCCGCAGCCGTTTGCGCAGGTCCTGCCCGTCGATCAGATCCATGATGATGGCGATCTGCTCGCGATCGACCACCAGCTCGCGGATCGCCACGATGTTCGGATGGCGCAGTTCCCGCAGCAGCTTGCGCTCTTGCAAGAACCGCGCCGTCACCTCGTCGTCGTCGGTGTGCTCGGCGCGCAGCACCTTCGCCGCCAGCCGCTCCCCGGTCTCCACGTCGATGGCGACGTAGACCTCCCCCATCGCGCCGCGCCCGAGCAGCTCGCCCAGCGTGTAGTGGCTGCCGAGGCTGCGGGCCCGCCCGTCCTTGGCGTCTGTGTCCGCGCTCGCCTGGCTCACTGGTCCACCCCCAGCACATACCAGGACAACGTCGCGGCGTTCGAGTTCTGCTGGCCCGCCACCAAGGGAACCGGCCGATGCCCGCCCGGTTGCGGCGTGGCCTGCAGCACCGCCAGTTTCGCGCCAGCCAGAGCGTCGGCCCGGGTGAAATCCAGGGTCGGCCCGACCAGCCCCTGCCCCGCTCCGGCCTTCATCGCCGACAGCTGCCTGGACACCGCGCCCGCGCTTCCGTCACCGGAGTCCGCCGCCTTGGCCGCCGCTGCGGCCAAGGCCAACACGGCGTCGTATCCGCGCGTGTCGGCGCCGTCCGCGCCCGCCGACCGGAACGAGTCGACCCCGTTGAGGGCCATGGCCGCCGGGTCGGCCGCCATCGCGTTCAACGCCAGCATGAACGCGGCGGCGTTGTCGGTGGTGGTGTAGTCGCTCACCGGCTCGCCAACCGTCCGGAACACTCCCGCGGTCGTGGCATCGCCGTTCCGCGCCGCCTTCCTCAGGTTGGCGTTGAACATCGGGCTTAGCGCGTCCGGTGAAAGCACGATCGCGGCCGGGGAATTGGCCTGTTGCAGCCGTTGCACCAGCGCGGACTGCTCCGCCGCGTCGCCCCAGACGACGACGGCGTCGGCGGTGGCCAGCTGGCCGAGGGCCGACGCTCGATCCGATTTGGACTGGCCCGACGGCGCCGGCGCCGGAGCGACGCCTCCGGCCACCGTGTCCGCGTTGAGCACCATCCGGGACGCGCCCGGCGCCAACGCGGACAGGCTGTCCGGCAGCGTCGCGGCGGAGATAACCACCGGATCGACGTACCCACCGCTGGCCAGCTCAGCGTTGATCGCGGTGACCACCTGGGCGAGCGTGGGACCGGTGAGCCACACGCCAGCCGGCGGCGGGTTCTGCGCCAACCCGCTGCCGTCGTCATAAGGCGCCAGCACCGCGACTCCGGCGGCCCGCGCCGCGTCCACGCCGGCGGCGATGTGCGCCCCGCTGGAGGCGTAGACGACGCCCACCACGCCGTCGGCGAGCAAGGTCTGCGCCGCCGCCGCGCCGCCGTCGGCGGTGCCGAGGTCGTCCACCGCGATCAGGTCGACCTGGGGCCCAGCGCCGTGGTTGATCCGGTAGGCCGCCACCAGCGCCCCGGCCGCCAACTCGGCGTCCTGGTTCCCTTCCGCCGCGGCCACCCCGGTGTACACCACGCCGATCTTGACCACCGCCTTGCTCGCCGACCCGATCGTGAGCCCGATCCGTGGCGCCGCCACCGGCGCGAAACCCGAGCCGGAATGCCCGGACGAGCATCCGGCGAGCGCGGCCGCGGCCAGCGCGGCCAGGCCCGCCGCGCCGATGATCCGAAGGGCCCGACCGCGACGGCGCGCGGCCGGCCGAGCTTGCTGAGTCGCGGCCATCGCGCTCACCCGACCGGTGGGATCGTGAAGATGAATGCGGTGGTCGGCGTGGGCGACCCGGCGGGCAGCGTTTCCGCGAACGCCGGCAGGCTCGTGGCCTGTTGCAGGCCCTGCTGCTGTTGCGCTCCGGCCAGTTTGTTGGCGGCCAGCTCGGCTTGGCGGACCCCCTGATAGTTCGACGCCTGATCGGCGGCCGCGCCGATCGTGCTCGCCCCCTGGCCGGCGTCGAGCGCGCTGGAACTGATGTGCCCGAAGATGCCGTGCCCGTTGGCGCCCCCGAGCTGGGTCAGCACCTGCGCGACCTGGTTGACCAGCATCGTTGAGGTCCGCTGCTGCATCGCCTGGTCCGCGCTGATCTGGGTGGTGAATTGGGCCAGCAGCTTGGTGGTCTGCGCGTCCAGAGTCGCCTGGGCCGCAGCGCTGTCCTTGGTCAGCGTGACCGCGACCGACTGCAGCTTCTTGGCCTGCGACAGGCGCGCGTTGGCCAAGCGCTGCAGCTGGCTGGTGACGTTGACCAGCCCGCCGTCGAGCTCGGTGTCCGCGATGGCGCCGGCCGCGCTCACCCCCGACGGCAGCGCTGACGCCTGGGTGGACGCCGAGGCGTACGCCGCCGAGCCCGCGTCGTAGGCGTTGTTGGACGCGCTGAACTGGGTGCACGCGTCGAGCGCGAAATAGTCCGCCACGCGCGCCAGTGGCGTCGCCGGCCCGCCTGACGCGCAAGTGCCCGGCGCGTCGGGGGTCGGCATCGCAAGGTTGACCAGCAGATCGGTGTCGCCGAGATCGTTCAGCTGTCCGGCCAGCGTCGCCAGATCGCCCTGCAGCGCGGTCCAAGCGATGTTGACGCTGTGCTGATTGTTGCCAACCGCGGTGCTGATGTTGGTCAGGTCCGTCGCCAGCACCGACAGGTCGCCGTTCACCTGGCCGGTGGTGGTGGCGAGGTCCGCCAGCGCCGTGGTCAGATCGGAATAGGCCCCGCCCAACGCGGTCATGGCGGCGTCGGCTTGGCCGAGGATGGTGCTGGCGGCGGACGA
>WQZC01000263.1 GCA_009780925.1 Actinomycetes bacterium
GCCGCCGTCAGCGCCTCGCCGCCGCAAAACACCAGGCGCAGCGCCCGCGCCTCGCGCAGCGCCGCCTGCTCCAGCAGCGCCGCCAGCAGCGACGGCACCAGCTGAACCACGCTGATCGACGCGTCCCCCAGCAGCCGCGCCAGAGCGGCGACGTCCCCCGGCACCGCCGCCGGCGCCACCACCAGCGTCGCGCCCGCGCTTAAGGGCGAGATCAGCTCCCACACCGACGCATCAAAACTCAGCGCCGTCTTCAGCAGCACCCGGTCATGCGCCCCCAACCCGTACCGCGCATTGAGCCACCGGGTATGGTTCAGGAGCGCGCCATGACCGACGGCGACCGGCTTGGGGCGGCCGGTGGAGCCGGAGGTGTAGATGACATAGGCGAGGCTGGCGCCATGGGCCGGGCCGTCGGGGATCGGGCGGTCGGGGGCAGGGGCGCCGCCGGGCGCACCCGCGTCGAGATCGAGCACGCCCGTCGCGCCCAGCGCCGCGCATCGCGCCGCCGCCGCGCCCGCGCTCAGCACCAGCGCCGCGCCGCTGTCGGCGATGAGATAGCGCAGCCGCGCGTCGGGGTAGGCGGGATCGAGCGCCACGTAGCAGCCCCCGGCACGCCACACCGCCACCACCGCGACCACCGCCGCGACGCCGCGCTCGAGGCAGATCCCGACCACCCGCTCCGGGCCCACCCCCCGATCCTGAAGCCGCCGCGCCAGCGCCCCGCTGCGCGACCACAGCGCGCCGTAGCTCAGCCGCTCGCCGCCGCCCTCGACCGCAACCGCATCGCCGCGCCGCGCCACCTGCGCCGCCAGCAGCGCCACCACCGAGCCGGCGCCGGCGCCACCATCCCCGCCCGGCGCCGCGAGAAGGCGCGCCCGCTCCGCGGCGCCCACCAGCGCCAGGCGCCACAGCGGTGCTTCCGGCGCCGCCGCCAGCTGCTCCAGGACCGCGCCCAGCTGCGCCGCCAGCCGCGTCATCCGCGCCGCGGCAAACAGGTCCGCGTCGTACTCCAGCGTCCCGGCAAGGGCGCCGTCCGTCTCGCTCAGCGACAAGGTGACGTCGAACTTCGCCCCCAGCGACCCGAGATCGAGCTCCGCCGCCGCCAGCCCCGGCAGCGCCAGCCCGCCCCCCGGCGCCGCCGACTGCAGCACCAGCATCGCCTGGAACACCGGCGAATGGCTCAACGAGCGCTCCGGATGCAGCGCCTCAACCACCCGCTCGAACGGCACCGCCTGATGATCGTAGCCGCCCAGCGCCGCCGTCCGCGCCCGCGCCAGAACCTCCCGCCCGGTCGGCATCCCGCCAAGCCCAAGCCGCAGCGCCAGCGTGTTGACAAAAAACCCGATCAGTCCTTCCAGCTCGGGGCGAAGCCGGTTCGCAACCGGCGTCCCGATCACCACCTCGCGCTGCCCGCTCCACCGCCCCAGCACCGCGCCAAAGCCCGCCAGCAGCGCCATGAACAGCGTCACCCCCTCGGCCCGGCACAGCGCCTTCACCCGCGCCACCAGCCCGGCGTCAAAGCCAATCCCGACCGTGCCGCCGCGATGCCGCGACACCGGCGGCCGGGCCCCGTCCAGCGGCAGCCGCAGCAAGCCCGGCGCCCCGCGCAGCGCCCCGCGCCAGTACTCAAGCTCCGCCGCCTCAACCCCCGACCCCAGCCAGGCCCGCTGCCACACCGCGTAATCGGCATACTGAACCGGCAACGCCGCCAGATCCGCCGCCGCGCCCCCGCCCGCAAGGCCGCGATACAGCGCCGCAACCTCCCGCGCCAGAACCCCGACCGACCACCCGTCCCCGGCAATGTGGTGCAGAACCAGAACCACAACGTGGTCCCGCGCCCCAAGCGCAGCCACCCCGACCCGCAGCGGCCACTCGCGCGACAGGTCAAACCGCGCCGCCGCAAACGACCGCGCCGCCGCAACCGCCGCCGATGCCGTCCCCGCCTCCAGCCGCGCCACCCGAAACGGCGCCGCCGCATCAATCCGCTGCTCCGCGCCCCCGGACCCCTCGACAACCCGCGTCCGCAACACCTCGTGCCGCGCCACCAGCGCGCTCAGCGCCGCACCCAGCGCCGCCGCGTCCAGCGCGCCGCGCAACCGCACCGCCTGCGCCATGTGATAGCGCGACCACCCCGTGCCGCCGTCGCCAAGACGGTCCAGAAACCACAGCCGCGACTGCGCATACGACAACGGCAACGGTCCCGACCGCGACGCCGCCGCAACCGCCGGAACCCGCAACCCGCCGCCCGAGCCCCGCAACGCCCCAACCCGCGCCGCCAGTCCCGACAGCGTCGGATGCTCAAACACCTCGCGGACCCCGACCGTGACCCCGGCCAGAGCCCCGAGCCGCGACACCAGGCGCGTCGCCAGAAGCGAGTGGCCCCCAAGGGCAAAAAAATCATCGTCCGGACCGACCCGCGACACCCCCAGAAGATCGCACCACACCTCCGCCACCGCCTGCTCGATCCCGTCCCGCGGCGCCCGGTACCCGTCCCCCGCCGGCGACGGCCCCGGAACCGCCGGCAGCGCGCCGCGGTCAACCTTGCCGCTCGGCGTCACCGGAAGCGCCGCCAGCCACACCACCACCGACGGAACCAGATGGCCCGGCAGCTCGCGCCGCAGATAGTCCCGCAGTCCCGCCCCGTCGCCGCTGCCAACCGCATAGCCGATCAGACGGTCGTCCCGCGCCACCACCGCGCAGCTCACCACATGACCGCTCCTGACCAGCGCCGCCTCAACCTCGCCAACCTCGATCCGGTAGCCGCGAACCTTCACCTGGCCGTCGCGCCGCCCGACATACTCAAGCTCGCCGTCGCCGCGACGCCGCACCAGATCCCCGGTCCGGTACAGACGGCCGCCGCCGCCGCCATACGGATCCGCCACAAAACGCGACGCCGTCTGACCGCCCCGGCCCAGATAGCCGCGCGCCAGCCCAACCCCGCCCAGATAGAGCTCGCCGACAACCCCCTCCGGCACCAGACCCAGATGCCCGTCCAGAACATAGGCCCGAACCCCCGATACAGGCCGGCCGATCGGAACCGGCTCGCCCGGCAGCGCCGGCAACGGCGCGCTCAGGCTGGCACAGACCGTCGCCTCGCTCGGGCCGTAGGCGTTGATCAGCCGCCGCCCGCGCGCCCAGTGCTGCGCCAGCGTCGCCGGGAATGCCGCGCCCGCCACAATCACGCTGCGGCACGAAGCCAGATCCTCCGGCGCCATCACCGCCAGCGCCGAGGGCGGCAGCGTCACGTGGCTGATCCGCTCCCGCGCCGCCAGCCCGGCGAGCGGCGCTCCCGGCAGCAGCTCCGACCCCGGCGCCACCACCAGCGTCGCGCCCGACGCCAGTGCCATCGCCAGCTCGGAGACCGAGGCGTCAAAGCTCCAGGACGCAAACTGCAGCACCCGGTCGCCCGGGGCCACGGCAAAACCGGCGATCTGCTGCCGCGCCAGATTGACGATCCCGCCATGACCGACGGCGACCGGCTTGGGGCGGCCGGTGGAGCC